>CACXFI010000092.1 GCA_902766875.1 uncultured Erysipelotrichaceae bacterium
AAATGATGATAATAATACTAATGATGGAAATGGAAATGATGATGATAATAAGGAAGATAATAGTGCTAGTGTAGAATTAGTAGAAGCAGATGTTACTACTAATAGAATAAAAGCATCATTTAAATATAATAATCTAAAAAATGTTAGTGGAAATGTTGTTCTTAGTATTATAGATGTAGGTACTGGTAATAAAGTTTATAATAAAGTTATAGATAAGAATAAGGATACTGATGATGTTATTATAGAATCTTTATCTCCTAATACTAATTATTTAATGACTATTTCTAATAATACTAATAATGTTAATACTCAATATTTTAGTCAGGCTTTTAGAACTGAAGAATTAGGAATAGTACTAAATAAAGTATATGCTACTTCTAGTAGTTTAACTTATAAGATTGATTATTTAGCGAATAGTGATGTTAGCTCTGTTACTTTGTCTTTATATGATAGCAAAATGAATCAAGTTGGTACTAGTTTGGTATCTACTAAGAGTAATAATAATGAACTTACATTTAGCGATTTAGATAGTAATACTTCTTATACTGCTAAAATAGATAATGTAGTTATGGGTAATATGAATTATGTAAATGTATATAGTCTTGATAGAACTGATATAACATTAAAAAAAGCTCCTGATACAACTACTATGGAAATGGAAGCAGTAGGTAAGAAAAGTACAGCTTATTTAGGTGTGTCTAAAGTTACTGATAAAGATGAAAGTATAGTTAGTTATACATATAAAATATATGATAGTAATTATAGAGGAGATACTGACAATGTAGTTCTATATTCTAAAAAAGTTGATTCAAATAAGGATGATACTACTAGTTCATCTTTAAGACTTGATATTAAAGATTTACCTTCTGAGTATAGGAATTTAGGTTATTATAGATTTAGTGTTGATATTACTTATTTTGATAATGAGAAAACTAAGGTTATTAAAAATAACCAAATTAGTTCTGAATTTTTTATGACACTAGATGATGAAGAATCTCAAGATGATGAGGATATAGTAAAATTAACTTTTAAACAAGATTATGAAAATACTACTTATAATACTATAGCAGGTAAGATAGTTATAAAAGATAAGGGACATAAGATATTTGTTAAGGGCAGAGATGGTTATCTTGAAGATACTAAATTTGTATTAAGTTATTATAGTGGAGATATTATAAATAAGAAACGAAAGATATTGGATATTGATAATAGTAATATAGATGATAATGGTAATATTAATATTGATGTATATGTTGATGGCCTTGTAAATAATAGTGGATATATATTTGAATTATATGCTGATCAAAGAGAAAATGATGAAGTTAGTGTTCAAAAACTAGTTGATAGAAGTTTTAGTGGGACTACTAAGGCAGATGTTGATAAATTGAAATTCACTGTTGACAGAGTAAATTTAAGTAATGATACAAATGTTATTAATTTTGATGGTACTGTGGTTGCTACTAATCCTGATAGTAATGATAGATTAGCTTATTTAACAGCTACTTTATATAAAGGTAGTACAGTAGAAATTGGCAATAAGATTGGTGATTCTATTACAATTAGTGGTAATGAAATATTTAATAAGAGTTATAATTTTACAAATAATAGTTTTGGTATTACTGATGTACTTGATTTAACTTCTAAAACTGGCTCTTCTTTATATCAGAACTATACTATAGCTTTAACGGAAGCTTATTATGAATCTGGTAATTTAGTAGAAATAGAAGATAATGTTTATACATATATTATATCTTTAGCTTATATGTTAGAAAGACAATTAGATGAACCTACAATAATAGTAGAACCTATATTAAATGGTAATAGTGATGAATCATTAGATGAATCTACTGTTATTGGTTATGAAGTGACAGCAGGGGCATCAATTGAAAAATTGAAAAATTTATTAGGAAATTTAGGTATTGAATCTATTAATTATTATATTTATAAATTGGATAATAGTGGTAATGAAACTTTGATTAAAACTATTAATACTGATAGTTTATCTACTGAATTATATTTTGATGGAATAAACGAATATAATCGTGGTGGTAGATATGTATTTAAATATGATATTAGCATAGCGGGGCTTACAGAAAAATATCCTACTGTTCCGGTAGCTAGTTCTGAATATGATCCGGAAAAACAAAGTCCGTTATTCACTATGTATAAATCTTATACTAATCAAAATAGTGCTGTTTATAAATACAAATTTGTGGATATAGATAATGCTATACATAAAGAATCTGATGATACATATAAATTCTATTATGGAATTGGAGAGAGTACTGATTATTTAGAAAAAGAATTAGTAATTAGTGATGATTATCAGGAATTGGTATTAGATAATTTAGACAAAGATGATGAATATAGTATTAATTTCTATAAAGAAATAATTGATGGAAGACCAGTGCTTGTGAATATTTTGAATGATAAGTTTGAAAGTTTACAAGATATAGATGATTATGATGTAAAATATAAACTTGAATATTCTATCAATGATAATAGATTGGGTATTCATATATTGGACAATGAATTTTTAAATAGAATTATATTATATGAGGTGTCTATTAAGAGCGATGGTGTAGATGATTATAAAAGAGTATTTAATCGTGATGATTTAACTACTTGCCCTGAATCTGGTGATAATAATTGTATAGTTGTAGATTATGCTGATATAGAAAGATTTAAGGCTAAAAATAGTACTGTTATTGTTAAAGCATATTATGATAATGGTTTATCAGGAATTGATTTATATGATACTGATACTGAATTACTTGGTAAAGAGTTAAAACATGGATATGTATTTGAGGATGTTGAACATAATTATTTGTCATTAAAAAACAGTGGCGATTTTAAGACTGGTAATTCAAATAGTATTTATAATTATAGTATAATTAATAGTACTGATTCTATTGATTTCTTTGCTGACAACATAAGTATTATTGATTTCTTTGATGAAAATATTAATAATAATTTAGAAATTAATTATTTAAGTAATGGAATATTATTCAAAGGAAAGGGTAATTTTTATCCTAAAGGTATATCTTTTGGTACTATTAGCTGTGATGATAATAGTTTTAGATTTGATAGTATCATTCCTAAAGTAACTCCTAAAGTTGATTTTAGGACCATTAGTAAGATTAATCTTGGTGTGGAATTTAGTGGATTAACTATTAATTCG
>CACXFI010000093.1 GCA_902766875.1 uncultured Erysipelotrichaceae bacterium
AAATTAACGTTACTAATGTTTATAAAATGTTTACAATATCTAGTTATTTATGATATAATTACTTATATAAATAATAGTAGTGAGGTAAAAGTTATGAAGAAAGAAAAGTTTCATATTATAATCGTCTTTTATATCATATTAGCAGTTTTTATAACTACCTGTTTATTATCCTATAACGAATATAATTATACAGAATTTGGTAACATAGTCTTAGTAACAGTAGATGATGAAACAGATAATTATAGTAATAAAGATTTAATAATTATTCCTAAGAACAATAAGGTTATGGATAATGATAAAGTATTTTATTATGAAGAAGTAAATGGTAAATATAAGGTGAGATTTGGACTTGTAAATGGTATGGGAGATAGTTATGTTACTATTAATGATAAAAATGTAGATAAAGATATGGTCATAGCTAATAACAAAAAAATAAAACAATTAGCAGGCCTAGGTAGCATCTTAAATTTCTTTGAATCCAAATGGGGATATTTATGCATAATTATATTACCTATCTTTATAGCTTTTATTTATGAAATATATGCTATTATAAATGTTTTAAAGAAGGAAAAATAATGTGGGATAAAATAAAAAAGTTCTTTAATAATAAAAGCGATGATAAAATAGATAAAAAAAAGATAATAATAATAAGCCTATTACTACTATTATTTCTAGGTGGAGTTAGTTTTGGTAGATATGCTTATAAAGAAATTAGAGATTTTTATCTTGCTACTAAGAAATTTTATTTTAATAGTGATAAATTAACAGAGAAGGGTGCTAACTATAGAATAGAAAACTGGTCAGGAGTTGGTACTTATTCTGTTACTATTAATATGAATAGTTTTGATAATAATAATTTATTTAGTGAAGAAAATATAAATTACGATATTGAATACGATTGCTCTACAGGAGTTACTTGTAGTAGCCTAGAAAATAAAACTAGTGGCGTTATCTCTACTTCACAACATACTGATAGTTTTACAATAGTTATTACAGTACCAACTGAAACAGTATTTGAAACAGGAGATAGGGTAGTATTAAACATAAAAGCTAAATCTACATCTCCTTATAAAAAAGAATTAAAAGGTAGATTTACTCTAGTTGTAGGGCAATATGGATTATCATATGAAATAGAAGATAGTGTTAATAGCCCTTATCTAAACATTAGAATTACCAATACTTTAGATTATTATAAAGTATTAGAAGCTTTTGACAGCTATAACGTAGGTACACAAATAGATATAGAAACATACCAATCCCTACCAGCAGAAAAAAAAGCTAAATGTGCTTCAGCTATTATAAATTTAAGCTTTAATCCCAATATAATAATATTAGATATGACTAGTGAAGACTATCAAAAAGCCATTAATACAGGACAAGAAATTATAAATAATCATAATTATATAAATAGAATGTCTTTTAAAATAGATGCTTTATCTAGTGAAACAGTTAAGTTTTATAAAGTTGATACCAGTCAAAATTATACTTATCCAATAGTAAATAATAATTCAATTATTACTGTTAGCTATAGTTAGAGGTGAATTATGAGTTGTAATGTTATTAAACAATATGTTGATTTTTCAAATAAGAATATTAATAAATATTATAAAATGATATTAAAAAAATATTATAAAGCTAGTATAGTTGATGAATTTGTTTCCAAATATATTGAAACAAGATATTATAACTTAGATACCAATAATTCTAAATTAAATAAAAAACTAAAAGAAGTATATAATAACCTAGATAATGATGATAAAGAAGTAGGTAAAATTATATTAGAATTATTTAAATATATATATTATTTTGATGATGTGTCCACATGTGATAATATTAAGAATATTGTTTTAGAATTAGATACATATAGAAAAAATAAATTACAACTTGAAGATGATTTTAGTAGTGAATTTTTAGAATTATATAAAGATAATCAAAAAAGAAAAAATACTTATCTAAAAAGCATTAAATGCACTGATTTCCCCATAATTATAAAAAAGGTAAACAAAGATAATATATATGATATAGAAATTATTAATAAACTTAAAATTCCTAAATTATATAGTGATTATGCAATAGATAAGACATTTAATACAGGTATTATTAGTGAAGATAAGTTATTCATAGAATACTATTTAGTTAGTAGCAAAATATTAAATAATATTATTTATAGACAATATAATTTTCACTATCTAGTAGAATTTGATACTAACTTATTTTCAAAAGAAGATAAGATTAATAGACTTCTTAATATTATAGATAATGATATTGCTAAAGATATTATTAGCTTAAAAGTTAATTATGAAAATTTTATTGAAAATAAAGATAATATTTATAAATTAATGAGAGAAGGATATAAATTTTCAGTTATTATTAATGATGAATATGATTTAGATATCTTGGATGTATTTGAGTTTATTATCGTTAAAAATGATAATACAAAGATAAAAAAGAGTAATGTAATTATAATTAAGTAGGTGAAGATATGGATACTTTATTTAGATTCCTATATGAGTTTTTAAGACAATTTTTTAATGGAATAATAACTATTTTTACAGGATTAATAGATGGTGTTAAGCAAATGTTTGA
>CACXFI010000094.1 GCA_902766875.1 uncultured Erysipelotrichaceae bacterium
GAAAATATAGAATTATAAAAAATATTTTGTTATAATATAATTACATAAATTGGTGTTCCAAATGCTAGGATAGGATTTTTAAATAGTATGTCGCGAAATTGTCGCGAACTTTCGCAAATACTATTTAAAATAATTAAAAAACTCATTTTGATTTTAAAATTAAAATTTGAAAAATCGTTTAGATTTTGCAATAATCACAAGGGTTTTAAAAAAATCAAACCGTATTTGAAATTTAAACTGATTTTCTCCTAAGCGATAGGTCGGAAGTTCGAATCTTCTCGGGGACGCCATTATAAAAGTAAAAGAATGATAAATTTTATCATTCTTTTTAGTTAAATCTAATGTAATTATTTAATATATGTGATAAAATTATATTGTAATATAAAGATGGTGATAGAGTGTTAGAAAGAATAATAAAAAAGAATAGTTCAATTAGTGAATGGTCTTATAAAAGATTTGCTAGATTCTATGATAAAATTGAATTTAATGATTTAGAATTTGCAGCAAAATTATCAACAATAGAAAGACTAATTAATGTGGAAAATTGTACTGATATTCGTTTTATAGCTAAGGAAGCTAATTGTACTTATGAAGAATGTATAATTAAAATAAGATATTTAAAAAATAAAAGAGTAATAGGAGATTATTATATAGATACTGTAAATGGAATAATATGTAAATGTTCTCCTGAGGATGCAGAACTATTATATAAATATCGAGCTTATATTTATAAATATCATTATCAAATAGATGATATAACTCTAAAACTACCAAATACATCCGTTAATAATTATAATACTATGAGAGAAAAAGTTATAAGAGATATTAAATACTTAACTGATAAAGGACTATTAAATGGAGTATCTTTTAATGATGTTGATAAAAGGATAATATATTATTCAGTTGAAAAAAGAAAAATATGGCCAGATTATGTAACTATATCATGTCCTAATTGTGGAGCTTTAAGTGATGTAAATAGAGGAAGTAAAGTTAGATGTGAATATTGTGATACCATAATAGAAGATAAAAGTAATATGGAGGTATAAAATGACTGATATTGAAATTCAAAACAAATGTAAGAAAGAGAATATTATGGAGGTAGCTAAAAAAATAAATATAGAAGATAAAATAGAATTATATGGTAGTGATAAAGCAAAAATAAAATTTAATGAAATAAATAATAGAAGTAAATCTAAATTAGTATTAGTAACATCTATTAATCCTACTCCTTATGGTGAAGGAAAAACTACTGTTAGTATAGGACTAAATGATGGTTTAAATAAGATAAATAAAAAAAGTATTGCTGTTTTAAGAGAACCATCATTAGGACCAGTCTTTGGTATTAAAGGTGGAGCTACCGGAGGAGGATACTCTCAAGTAATGCCTATGGAAGATATTAATCTTCATTTTACAGGAGATATTCATGCTATAACTACTGCTAATAACCTAATTAGTGCTGCTATAGATAACCATATCTATTTTGGAAATAAATTAGATATTGATTTAAATAATATATGTTTTAAAAGATGTATGGATATGAATGATAGAGCTCTAAGAAATATAAAACTAAGTAATAGAGAAGAATCATTTAACATAACAGCAGCTTCAGAAGTAATGGCTACTCTATGTTTAAGTAATGATTTTAATGATTTAAAAAAGAATTTAGGTAATATTTTAGTAGCTTATAACACTAAAGGAAAACCTATCTATGCTAAAAACTTAAAATTAGAAGGATCTTTAGCTGTTATCTTAAAAGATGCTATTAAACCTAATTTAATCCAAAGTTTAGAAAATAATCCCGTTATAATGCATGGAGGACCATTTGCAAATATTGGCCACGGTTGTAATAGTATAATAGCAACTAAACTAGGTTTAAAACTAGCAGACTATGTAATAACAGAAGCTGGTTTCGGAGCTGATTTAGGAGCATCTAAATTCTTTGATATAAAATGTAGAAAAGCTAATTTAAAACCTAATTGTGTTGTCATAGTAGCAACCATTAAAGCTCTAAAATATAATGCTTATGTTCCTAAAGAAGATATCTTAAAAGAAAATATAACTGCTCTAAAAGAAGGCATATCTAATTTAGAAGTGCATATTGATAATATGCTTAAATATACATCTAATGTTATAGTAACCTTAAATAGATATGATACTGATACTAAAGAAGAAATAGAATTTGTAAAAGATTTTGTTACAAAGAAAAATATTGAATTTGCTATAAATGATTCTTATTTACAAGGTGGATCAGGCTCTATCGATTTAGCTAAAAAAGTAGTAGAAATATGTAATAGAGAAAATGACTTTAAATTGCTATATGATACTAATCTACCTATAAAAGAAAAAATAGAAATAATATGTAAAAATTTATATCATGTAAGAAATATTAATTATAGCCAAGAAGTTAATAATAAGATAAAGAATATTGAAAATATTAAAAAAGACAAATTACCAATCTGTATCGCTAAAACTCAATATTCTATATCTGATGATCCTAAAAAATTAGGATATCCCAAAGATTATGATATAACTGTAAAAGATATAAATGTTTATTCAGGAGCAGGCTTCATTGTAGTATACTTAGGATCTATTATGACTATGCCAGGTTTAGGAAGAAATTCTAATTATGAAAATATTGATATTGATGATAAATATAATATTGTAGGTATTTTCTAAAAGAAAGGATTAGTATGAAAAAAGTAGTTTTAATACCATCATATGAACCAGATGACAAACTAATTAAATTAGTAAAAAATCTCTCTAAAGAAGATTTAGATGTTATAGTAGTAGATGATGGTAGTGGTAATAAATATAAAGATATATTTAAAGAAGTAGAAAAATATAATAAAGTAATAAGTTATAAAGATAATAAAGGTAAAGGCTATGCTTTAAAAACAGGCTTTAAATATATAAAAGATAAATATAAAAAAGATTATGTAGTAGTAACTATGGATAGTGATGGTCAACATACGATAAAAGATGCAAAAAAATTATGTGATTATTGTATTGAAAACAAAGATACTCTAGTTTTAGGAAAAAGAATCAGAAGTAAAAAAACTCCTTTAAGAAGTAGATTTGGAAATTGGATAACTAAAGTAATATATGGATTAACTACTGGAGTCTACGTCTATGATACCCAAACAGGATTAAGAGCTTTCTCTGATAATTTAATGGATTTTATTATAAATATATCTGGTGATAGATTTGAATATGAAATGAACCAATTATTAGAAGCAGCTAAAAATAAAATAAAAATAAAAGAATTAGAAATAGAAACAATCTACATAGATAATAATAAAGGAACTCATTTCAAAGCCATAAAAGATTCTTATTTAGTTTATAAAGACTTAATAAAGTTTTCAGCATCTTCCTTCTTAAGTTTTATTATAGATTACTTATGTTATATATTATTTATCCTAATATTTAGTAATATAATTATATCAAATATTCTAGCTAGAATAATATCAGCATCCGTTAATTATACTCTAAATAGAAATATTGTTTTCAATAATAAAAATAAAATATATAAAACTCTATCTCAATACATATTACTAGCTCTTGCTATTATAATTTTAAATACTTTATTATTAAATTTAATAGTTACTAATCTAACTATAAGCCCATTACTTGCCAAAATAATAGTAGAAATAATAATGTTTATAATTAGTTATCTAATACAAAAAAAATATATATTCAAAAATAATTAAAAAGAGGTGTTGTATGAATAAATTATCTAAAGACATAATTAAAGGTACCAATAAATTAGAAGAAAAATATATAGATTTAAAAAAAATGTTAGATAAACAAACTATCTATAAAGATTTAACAGTACCATTAGGTGTAACAGAAGATGGTAAGTACCATTATGTAGGCTTTGAAGATATAGGATGCTTGTTAGTAACAGGAGAAACAGGTAGTGGTAAATCTATATTCTTAGATTCTCTAATAATATCTTTAATTCTTAGAAATAAAGTAGATAATATTAGATTTATTATGATGGATCCTAAAAAAATAGAATTATCTTATTATGATGATCTACCTCATGTAAAAGGAAATATCATAAGTGATAGTAATAAATGTTATAAAAAACTATTAGAAGTAGAAAGAGAATATAAAGAAAGAATAGAATTATTTAAAAATAAAAAAATAAAAGATATAGAAGAATATAATGAATTAAATAAAAATTTAAAATTATATCATTTATTTATAATAATAGATGAATCTTGTGATTTAATGAAAGAAGATAATTCTGAAAAACTATTATCCAGTATGATAAATGATTGCTATAAATATGGAATTCACTTTATAATAGCAACCAATAGCTATAATGAAGAATACTTTAGTAAAGACTTTATTAATAACATTAAATATAAAATCACTTTTGATCTAGCTACTAAAGCCGATGCTAAAATGGTAAAAGAAAAAGATTCTGATAAATTACCAACTCCAGGTGAAGCTATAGCAACATCTAAAAAACAAAAAGTAAAATATAAATTACAAACACCTTATATTAGTGATGAAGATATTATGAGAGTAATAAACTATTTTAAAAAAGATTAGAAATAATCTTTTTTTTGACAAAATTTATTATATTGTTAGATTATCATATATTATCAAAAAGAAAGGTATTATATGCAGAAAAATATAAGCTATTATGATGAAATAAAGAAAAATTTAATTAAATGTGAAATATATGATAAAACAAAAGATTTTTCAAAAAATAGAAATAGAGTAATAATGTATTTTGAAATTGGCAAATTATTAAATGAAGCTGGAAAAGAATATGGTAAAAATATAATGAAAGAACATTATATAGAATGAGAAAATTCTATGAAGTATTCAAAAATGAAAAATTGACACCATTGGTGTCAAAATTGAGTTGAAGTCACTACACACAACTTTTATCACTTAAAAATGTAAATGAAATCATTTACTACATCAATATTACAATACATAATAATTTAAATAAAAGAGAACTTCAAGAAAGAACACACTGGTCAAATAATGATATATATGAACTACATTGATAAAAACATAAAAACTATAGAAGAAAATAAAACAGTAGGAATCATAATTTGTAAACATAATAACAAATATATAATTGAATATTGTTCAGATAATAGAATTATTTCTAGAGAATATGAATTAGTATAATAAAAATAGATTAACTAAGAATTTTTCTTAGTTAATTTTAATTATATATATTAAAAATATGATACAATAAATAATGGTGATAATAATGAACTTAGACAAATTAAATGATAGACAAAAAGAAGCTATTTTACATATAGATGGACCAATGTTAGTCTTAGCAGGAGCAGGTAGTGGTAAAACTAGTGTTTTAACTAATAGAATAGCCTATTTAATAGAACAAGGTATTCATCCAGCTAATATCCTAGCTATAACATTTACTAATAAAGCTGCTAAAGAAATGAAAGATAGAGTAATAAAATTAATAGGTAGTGATGCCTATAATATCCAAATATCTACTTTTCACTCACTAGGCCTTAGAATCTTAAAAGAAAATTATGAACTATTAGGATATGATAAAAATTTTATAATTTTAGATAGCGATGATACCTTAACAGTAGTAAAAAAAATAATGAAAGATATGAATCTAAATCCTAAATTCTATAGCCCTAGAAATATTAGAAATAAAATTAGTAGTGCTAAAAATGAATTAGTAAGCCTAAGAGAATTTAATAAATTAGAATTCGATAAAAATATAGTAAGTGTATATGAAAAATATTTAGATAAATTAAAAATCAACAATTCTGTTGATTTCGATGATTTATTAATACTTCCAATAAAACTATTTAAAGATTATCCTAGTGTATTAGAAAATTATCAAAGTAGATTTAAGTATATTCTAATAGATGAATATCAGGATACTAATGAAGCCCAATATATATTTACTAAAATGTTATCTGATAAATATAGAAATTTATTTGTAGTAGGAGATAATGATCAAGCTATATATGCCTTTAGAGGAGCAAATTTTAAAAATATCTTAAATTTCGAAAAAGATTATCCAGATTGTAAAACTATATTATTAGAAGAAAATTATAGAAGTACTGAAACTATTCTAAAAGCCGCTAATAGTGTTATTAAACATAACAAAGAAAGAAAAGAAAAAAACTTATGGTCTAATAAAGGTATTGGAGATAAAATAAAATATGTTATCTGTGAAAATGAAAAAGAAGAAAGTGCATTAGTCGTAAAAGAAATAAAAGAATTAATAGATAATAATACTAATCCTGAAGAAATAGCAGTTCTTTATAGAACTAATGCTCAATCAAGAACCATAGAAGAAGAAATGTTAAAGAATAATCTCCCTTATAAAATAGTTGGTAGTTTCTATTTCTATAATAGAAAAGAAATAAAAGACTTATTATGTTATTTAAGACTTATTAATAATCCTAAAGATGATGTAAGCTTATTACGATGCATTAATACCCCTAAAAGAGGAATAGGAGAAAAAACAATAGAACATATAGTAGAAATAGCTAATGACAATAACACAAGTTTATTTGAAGCTATAGATAGTGGTAAAGAATTAAAATTCAAAGAATTAATTCTAGATATGCAAAAATCATGTGAAAATCTATCCCTTACTGAAATGGTTGACTTAGTCTTAGATAAAAGTGGTCTAAAAGAAGAACTAGTAATAACTAAAACCCTAGATAGTGAAATAAGATTAGAAAACTTAGAAGAATTTAAATCTATCACTAAAAATTATGAAGACGAATATGGAGTAATATCTTTAGATGACTTCTTAAATGAAATATCTCTAGTTAGTGATATGTCAGAACACCAAGATAATACTAATAAAGTAAATTTAATGACAATTC
>CACXFI010000095.1 GCA_902766875.1 uncultured Erysipelotrichaceae bacterium
ACTCCAATTCATATTTTCACCAGACTTTCTTATATAGTATTATACCATAATTTTAGATTTAAAATTACATCGCAATATTACTATTTTAAGAACTGATTTTAATTATCTTTTCAAAAAAGTTGTTCCCAAAGCACTTTTACAAAAAAGTAGAAATCTCACAATTCCTTTATTTATAAAGGCTTGCAAGGATTTAAAAATTAATTGACTATCGTAGGGGGGGAAGAGAGCATATAATTATATGCTCTCTTATTTAAATATTACTTCTGTTATTTTTGGTTTAGCAGCTATTAGGCCCATTTTAGGTACTACTCTTATTTCTACTTCTTTTTTATCGTTACTTAGAGTAATATTTTGGGAAATAGTTGTTTCTGGTGATTTGATTTTTACTACATGTTCTCCTAAAGTAACTTGACTAGTAAGAGTACTATTATTAGGAAGATTACCTATTTTAGAATCATCTATAAATAGTTCGAATGGTATAGCAAAAGCTAATACTTTCTTTTCTCTAGTTACAGTTATTTTTCCTAAGTCATCTTCTGTTATATTAGTTTGAGTTCCACAGTTAGTACAAAATTTTTGGTTTAAATCAAGATTATTTCCACAATTTGGACATTTCATATTATCACTTCCTTTTTCCTTTATCATTCTTTGTCTTTGTTTTGGGTTTATCTTGTGTGTTGTTATCTTGTTCTTGTTTTGGTTTTTGATTGTTATTATCTAGTTGTCCTGTTACATATAGGTATTCTAAGAAATCATCAAAGTTATCCATATTATTTCTCCTTTACTTCTATTGGGTTTACATGTATTACTGTCAAGTATATTTCTGGTATTTTTTGTTCTATTTCATCTTCTAATTTATCTGCTATAGAGTGGCTATCAAAAGTAGACATATTACCATCTACAAATATAGTAAAAGATATTTGATATCTATAGCCTACTGGGGTTGAATTAAAGTGTTGTATTTTTTTTATGTCTGGATAATTCTTTATTAGTTTTAAGACTTTATCTTTGGTGTTATTATCTATACATTTATCCATTAAGACATCATAACTTTCTTTAAATATTTTTATACCTGTTATAAATATCCATATAGATATACCTATACCGGTAATACTATCAAATAAGTAGATATTATATTTACTTAGTATTACTGATATTAGAGTAAATGTTGTTACTATACAGTCATTTCTATGATCTTTGGAATTAGCTTTCATTAAGATATTATTATATTTTTTAGATACTTTGTTAGTATATAGATATAATAATAATTTAACTATAATTGTTATTATACATATTATTATTAACCATATAGAGTAATTATATTTATTATGTTTAAATAGAGATATTATAGAATCTTTGAATGAAGTTAAGGCTAATAATATCATAGTTATACTTATAAGTAGTGAATATATGTATTCAGCTTTACCATGTCCTAGGTTATGATCTTTATCTTGGGGAATACTTGCTATTTTATTACCTATATAAGTCATTATAGATGAGAAGATATCACTAGCAGAATTAAAGGTATCTGCTAACATGGCTTTACTACCTGTTATAAAAGATATTATTCCTTTAATTATTAATAAAAAGATATTACCTAGTATACCTAGAATACTAGCTGTTTTAGCTTTATTATGTCTTTCATTCATGTTATTCTCCTTTATTAAATGGTTTATAAATACTAGATATTGATTCTGCTATTTTTATTCCATCTATAGAAGCACTAGTTATACCTCCAGCATAGCCTGCTCCTTCTCCACATGGATATAATCCTTTGATAGAGCTTTCACAATTATCATCTCTTATTATTCTTATTGGAGATGAGGTTCTACTTTCTACTGCTGATAATAAGACATCATCATTAGCATATCCTTTTATTTTTTTATCAAAAGCTTCTATAGTTTCTTTTAGTGATTCATTTATATAATCTGGGAATATGTTATTTAAATTAGTTAAGGTATAACTACCTTTAAATATAGGTTTAATAGTACCTAGATTAGTTGATTCTATATTATTTTTATAATCTTTATAGGTTTGGGTTGGTATTAATCCTTTACCTATATTATAAGCTTTTTCTTCTAGATCTCTTTGGAATTTTATACCATCTAGTGGATTATTTCCATAATCATCTGGTGATACGGTTACGATAATGGCACTATTAGCATTATCTGTATCTCTTTTATGATTACTCATACCATTTATACATAATTTATTTTGTTCTGATGAGGAGTTTACGACATAGCCTCCTGGGCACATACAGAAAGTATATACTCCTCTTCCATTTGTACTTTTATGAGTTAGTTTGTAATCGGCACTACCTAGTTTTTCATTATATTCTATGCCATATTGGTTTTTATTGATTAGGTTTTGAGGATGTTGTATTCTAATACCTACGGCAAATGGTTTCGGTTCTATGGGGATATTTTTGTTATATAGAAGTTCAAAGGTATCTCTAGCACTATGGCCTATAGCTAGTACTAAGATATCTGTTTCTAGAATTAATTCGTTATTTAATTCGATACTTTCTATTTTATTATTATTTATGTTTATGTTAGTTAGTTTGGTATTATATAAGAATTCTCCTCCCATATTAATTATTTTATCTCTTAGATTAATTATTATACTTCTTAATAAATCTGTTCCTATATGGGCTTTATTTAGATATTTTATTTCTTTAGGAGCTCCACATTCTACAAATATATCCATAACTAAAGAACCTCTATGTTCTTTATCTTTAATTTGGGTTACTAGTTTGCCATCAGAAAATGTACCAGCTCCTCCTTCTCCAAATTGGACATTTGATTCTGTATTTAATTTATTATTATTCCAGAAGGATTCTACGGTATTTACTCTATCTTCTATTTTTTCTCCTCTTTCTATAATAATAGGTTTATATCCATACTTGGATAACATATAGGCACAGAATAAGCCTGATGGCCCTGCTCCTATAATTACTGGTCTTTTAGTTAGAGTATTAGTACCTGTTACATTAAATTTATATTGTTCATTAGGTGTTTCTAGTATATTAGAGTTTTTATTATGTTTTAAGATATAATCTTCATTATTTATATTTATATCTACTTCATAGATAAAATAGATATCTGGTTTATATCTGGCATCTATAGATTTTTTATTTATAGTTAGATTATTTATATCTTTGATATTTATTTTTAATATTTTAGATATTTCTTTTTTGATATTATCTATATTATCTTTATCTATAGGTATTTTTATTTGTCTTATTCTAATCATTATTATCACCAGATATATTTATACCTGCAAGGAGTCCTGATAGCCAAGCAAAAGATAAGTTATAGCCTCCACATTCTCCATCAACATCTAATAGTTCTCCTGTTATATATAAGTCTTTTTGTTTTAGAGATTCCATAGTATTTATATTTATTTCTGATAATGGTATACCTCCTGTACATACTTGACATTTATTAAAGGAATTAGTGTCTAATATGTCTAATGGGAATTCTTTTAAATATGTTACTATATTTAATTTATCTTTATTGGATAAGGTATTCCAATGTTTATTATTATTTATTTTATTTTGTTTTAGAATTATATTTATTAGTTTATAATTTAACATTCCTTCTAATAGTTCGGTTATGGTTCTATCTTTTAGATTGTTATTTCTATTATTTAGATATTCTACTAATTCTTTTCTACTAGATATATTTAAGTATGGAAGAAAGTCTATGGTTAGTCTTTCTTCTTTATCATTGTATAAGCCTCTTGATACTAATCCACTTAATTGGAAGATACAGATACCACTTACACCATAATCAGTTAATTGAATTTCTCCTTCTTCTTCTTTTATTAAGTTATTATTTTCATATAATTTTACTTTAACATCAGTTCTGATACCATTCCATTCTTTTAGAAAACTACCGGTACTTCTTAGTTGGACTAGAGCTGGTAATGGTTCTATTATAGTATGATTAAATTTAGATAGTAATTTATATCCTAGGCCATCTGAACCTGTTTGGGGAGCTGCTTTAGATCCTGAAGATATAACTAATTTATCACACTCTATAGTTTCATTATTAGTAGTAATAATAAATTTATTATTAATATAGTCTATATCTAATACTTCAGTATTAGTTTTAATATCTATGTTATGATTTTTGGCTTCTAATATTAGGGTATTTTGAATAGTAGCTGCTAGATTAGAAGCTGGATAATAATAATTATTTTTTATTTTAGGGATAATACCTAGATTATTCCAGAAATCTAATATTAATTTTTTATTTTCTTTTGTTATTATGTTAGATAAGATATCTATATTATTACTATGATAATGATTTATATTAAAATCTTCATTAAAGTAGTTACATTTACCATTACCTGTTATTAATATTTTTTTACCACATATATTATTTTTTTCTAATAGTGTAACTTTATTATTCTTGTTAGATGCTTTAATACTTGTTACTAGGCCTGATGCTCCTGCTCCTATTACTACTATTTTTTTCATAAGACACCTCTTTATAAAA
>CACXFI010000096.1 GCA_902766875.1 uncultured Erysipelotrichaceae bacterium
CTCAATATCTTCAGCTGGCATCTCTTTTTCACTTCTTCTGTAAACTACATATACATCTTTAGCACCCATTCTCTTAATAGTCCTAGATACATCCATAGCTACGTTTCCACCACCAGATACAATTACAACTTTATCTTTATAATCTGGATGATTACCATGTTCTAATAGTTCATTGCCACCATATACACCATCTAATTCTTCTCCAGGAATATCCATCATAGATGATATATTAGCACCTATTCCTAAAAATATAGCATCATACTTATTTATAACATCATTAAGTTTATAATCTTTACCTAATTCCATATTATATTTAACATCTATACCTAAATCAATAATTCTCTTAATTGATTTATCTAATATATCTCTATCTAATCTAAATTCAGGAATACCATGTTTAAGTATTCCACCTAAATAATCATATTTTTCATATATAGTAACATCAATACCATTTCTTTGTAAAAATCCTGCACAAGTAAGCCCTGCTGGTCCTCCTCCTATAACTAAAACTTTCTTATTTAGTTTATTATTACTAATAGGTATTTTAAAATTATTAAAAATAGCCATATCTCCAACAGCAGCTTCTAAGTCTCCTATCTTTACAGCTTCATAAGATATTCTCTTTACACATGATCCTTGACATTGACTATCATGTGGACAAATTCTACCACAAATACTAGGAAGAACAGTAGTATTACATAATACCCTATAAGCACTCTCATAATCATCTTCTTTAATACATTTTATAAACTCAGTAATATCATTATTCAAAGGGCATCCTACTTGACATGGTTTAATAACACAACTAGCACATTCTAAAGCTTTATTTTTTGTATTACTCTTATTAATCATTCTTACCACCACCTAGCAAATAAGATTTATTTTCATATTCAGTATGCAATAACATATGAGCAAGCTCACTATTAGGTTTATCCAAAAATTTATCATATATATCTTTTATCTCTGGATTCTCATGACATAGTCTTAATTTATCTTCACTATCTATATCATAAACGCCATCCATTCTAGCTTTCTTAGTAGTCATTTTATTAAGCATTGTAACCTTAGGTTGCCCTCCTCCACATATACAACCACCATTACAATTCATAACTTCTACAAAATCATAATATACATCTTTATTTAATAATTTGTCTATTAATTCTTTAGCATTACTCATACCATTGCAAACAGCAACTTTTATCTCTTTATCATTTATATTAACAATAGCCTCTTTAACACTACCCATACCTCTAATACTATTAAATTCAATATCATCATCTTTAAGATTATTTCCAGTCATATAAAAATATGCTGTTCTAAGAGCAGCCTCTGCTACTCCCCCACTATTTCCAAATATAACTCCAGCACTAGATCCTCTTTCTAAAGGACTATCAAATTTACTATTCTTTAATTTATCTAATTGAATATTTTCTTCTTTAAATAGCATAGCTAACTCTCTAGTAGTAATAACATAATCAGTATCTATAATATCTTTATCCCAATATTTACTAGCTTTATTAACTTCTTTTCTTCTAATCTCTTCTTTCTTAGCTGTACAAGGAGCCACTACTATATTTACAATATCTTTAACATCAATATTTTCAACTTTACTAAAATATGTTTTAATAATACTACTTTGCATAGTAATAGGACTCTTACAGCTAGATAGATTAGGTAGAATCTCTGGATAAAATATTTCTGCATATCTAACCCAAGCTGGACAGCAACTAGTAAACATAGGAAGTATACCCTTATTATTAATCCTATCTACTAATTCCATAGCTTCTTCCATAATGGTTAAATCAGCCCCAAAAGTAATATCAAACACATAGTCAGCACCTAATTCTTTAAGACCAGTAACTATCTTACCTTCAAGATTAGTACCAGGATTTAATCCGAATTCTTCTCCAATTGCTACTCTAACAGCAGGAGCCACACTAAATACTATTTTTTTATTTTTATTCTTTAATACTTTCTTTACATTTAAATAATCAAATTTTTCCCTAATAGCCTCTGTAGGACACATATTAGCACACTGTCCACAATTTACACATATAGGTTTTCTACTTTTATCTATATCATACATTCTAGCTACTGTAATATCATTTGTACATACATTCTTACAATATCCACATTGTATACACTTATCCATATCTTTAACTAAACTATTACTATCTTCAGGTATTAAAACATCTAATCTCTCTTCCATAACTACCTCCACTATACATATATAATAGTATATCATATTATCAATATCTATGTAACTAACTTTACAAAAAAATGACTACATTGTAGTCATTTATTAATCAATAATATTATTATTATCTTTAATTTTATTTATATTATCAGAAGAAGCATATATTTTAACTTTATAAGAATTATAATTAACAATCTTCTTATCGTTAATATCTTCTATTTCTTTTCTAATAATTTCCATTACATTATCATAGTTATTATCTATTCCAACATGTATATAATTATCATCTTTATCTATATCTTTAACAAAGAAATCAGAATGATATATCTCAATTCTAATATTATCTCTATCTTCTATAATATATTCTATATCATCAGCCCATGCATTCATAATAATCATATCATCATTCATATCAAGATATTCTTCTTCTTTAACACTATAATCAGTGCTAATATTAAAATTAATACCAGAAATAAAGCATAATCCAAATCCTATACCTATGCCTACTAAAGAACTAATAAATATAATAAATAACATTAATTTCTTTATTTTTCTATTAACAACAAAATTATATATAATATCTAATATAATAACATTAATAAGAATAGACGAAATAAGTATTAATAATACTCCAAAGAATATTAATCCAACTTTAACAAACATAAAAGACATAACCAAGAGTATTACTAAACTAACTAAACTAAAACAAAATCCAATACCAATCCATATAACGAATAATTTAATAAAGAAAACCAAACACTTAACTAATCCATTAAAAAATCCATATCCAGAATTATCAGGATCTCTAATAATTATTCTTTCTTTTTCTCTCTTCGAGTTATAATTTTTAATATTACTACTATCATCGTTAATATTATCATCTTTATCCCCGTCTATCTTATCATTATTATCGCCTTTCTCATCTTTTATTATAATATAATAGTCTAGATATCTAGTCTTAAATACATATAAAAATAATATAATCCCTAAAATACTAACTAATAATATGTATATAGAACTAAATATAGAATATATAACTTTATACACATTATAAGGTAGAAAATGAAATATATTACTAAAAATTCCATTACCAATACCTCCTATTATAACAAATACTAACCATATTATAAATACTACAAATAACTGCTCTATAAGACATTTAATAATATCTTTAAATTTCATATTACAAAACATATCTACAGTCTTAGTCATAAATTCTAATAAATCTTTAACGTATTTATTAAGATTACTCTTACTTTGCTTACTCTCTTTAACACTATTAATATCTTGATTCATTAATTCATCAATATTAACATTAAACATCTTACATATTTGTAATACCTTATCCATCTCTGGATATGCTTGATTAGATTCCCATTTAGATACCGATTGTCTAGATACACCAAGCTTATCTGCTAATTGTTCTTGTGATAGATTATGCTCCTTTCTTATCTTTTTTAAATTGTCTGATAAATTCATAAATTTTTCCTCCTTTACAACCAAATTATATAATTATAACTGGTTGCAATCTACCAATTTTTAGTTGTTTTTTGTAAATTTTCAGTTGCATTTACTATTTTATCACAAAAAAAGACTTATAAAAGTCTTAATTACTAAATAAATCATTAAACTGTTTTTCTTCATCTTTTAACATATCTTCAGTTAATTCTTCTCTAGAATCTTTCTGTTTATCAGATATACCTTCTACTAACTTAATAGCCTTACCTTTTTCAACATAAACAAAGTTGGGAGCATATATTCTCTTTTCTCCTACTTCTATACTATTACCATTTTTATCTGTTAAAGTATAATCAGAAAGCAAATTATCAAATTTCTCTATTAATTTATAATATTCATCTATACCATCACTAACTTTAACAACTTTACCATCTTCTAATGAATATTTATCTCTAAATATCTCATTACCCTCATCATCCCATATATTAACATAATATATTTTTTTAATTTTATTATCTTTAGCAACTTCACAAGATTTTTCTATAACACTTCTACACCAAGGACATAACTTATCTCCAAAATAGACATAAAAAGTTTCTTTATTATCGATCATTTCAACTATCTTACTAGGACTAACTTTTTCGTATGGATTATTTTTAGGTATAGTTATACTTCTATGTTCTTTTCCACTTTTATTAGTTTTTCCATTTAATGATTCATATTCATCTTTAAAATCTAAACTAGCTCTTTTACTACAACCTGTTATAACTAAAAAAGGAATCATAACTACTAATAACATTAACAATATTTTTTTCATAACACACCTCAATTTAATTATATCTTATTTTTATAATATATCAATAACTTAATAGACATAATTTTAATTATTTAGTACAATATAAAAGGTGAATAATTATGATAAAATTAGTAATACTTGACATGGATGGAACCATGTTTGATACAGAACCATTATGGGATAAAGCTTTTATGGAAACCAATAAAATATTAGGATATAATGTTAGTGAAGAACTTCATCAAAAAATTATAGGAAGTAATGGTAAAACAACAGAAATGATATTAAAAAATAGTTTAGGAGAAGATTATCCTTTTCAAAGATTTAATGAATTATATTTTGATACTTTAATTAATTTAGTGAATAGAGAAGGTATAAAAATAAAACCAGGGTTAATAGAATTATTAAATTATCTAATAAACAATAAATATCCAATTGCCCTAGCCTCATCTAGTAGAAAAGATATAATATATAATGATTTAGAAAAAGCAGGTATTGATAAAAATATTTTTAATATAATTGTAAGTGGTGATGATTTAAAAGATAGTAAACCAAATCCTGAAATATTTATAAAAACTTGCCAAAAACTAAATGTTAAACCATCAGACTCTATTGTAATAGAAGACTCCAATAACGGAATAATAGCAGCATCTAAGGCAGGTTGTATACCAATCTTAATACCTGATATCGATATAATAACAGATAAAGTTCTATCATTAGTAAAATATAAATGTGATAATCTATCTGAAGTTATAGATATATTAAAAAAGTATTAGTTAAAACTAATACTTTTTTAAGGCTTAATTAAGGTAAGACTAACTTTCTTTTTATCCATATTAATACTATCTACATAACATGTAACAATATCTCCAACATTAACTACATCTAGTGGATGTTTAATATATTCTCTAGTTAGTTTAGATATATGAGCAAGTCCATCATCATGAAGACCTATATCAATAAAAGCCCCAAAATCAACAACATTTCTAACAGTACCCTGTAGTTCCATACCTACTCTTAAATCTTCTAATTCTAATATATCACTTTTAAGTAAAGGTTTATCAAATTGATCTCTATAATCCCTATTAGGTTGCTTTAAACACTTAACAATATCTTCTAAAGTATATTTATCAATATCATTATCTCTAACATAATTATCTATATTAATATTATCTAATTTATCACTCAAATCATCACTACCTATATCTTCTATCTTACATCCAATATCATCAAGTAATTTCAAAGTAGCTTTATAACTTTCTGGATGTATAGGAGTCTTATCTAAAGGATTATTTCCTTCTACTACTCTCATAAATCCAATCGCTTGTTCATAAACCTTACTAGATAATAATTTTTTCTTTTCTATTTCTTCTCTAGATTTGATAATACCATGCTCTTCCCTATATTTTAACACTTTATCAATAGCGCTCTTAGTCATACCAGATACATATTTTAAAATTGAGCCACTAGCAGTATTAATATTAACTCCAACATTATTAACAGCCTTACTAACAACAAAATCTAAAGATTCATCTAATCTTTTTTCATTAACATCATGTTGGTATTGACCTACTCCAATACTCTTACTATCTATTTTTACTAATTCACTTAATGGATCCTGTAATCTTCTTCCAATAGATATAGCACTTCTCTTTTCAACTGTTAAATCAGGAAACTCAGATATAGCTAATTTAGATGCCGAATAAACACTAGCCCCAGCTTCACTAACAATAATATATTCAACTTTTTTATCTTTATATTCAGAAATAGTTTCTGCTACTAATTTTTCACTCTCTCTTGATGCTGTCCCATTTCCTATAGCTACTATATCTATATTATATTTCTTAAATAATTCTTTCAAAGTATTTTTAGCTTCATCCCACATGTTCTTAGGCTCATGAGGATAAATTACCTTAATATCTAATACCCTACTAGCAGGATCAATAACCGCTAACTTACACCCTGTTCTATAAGCTGGATCAAATCCTAATACTATCTTATCTTTCATAGGAGGAGTTAATAATAATTTTTCTAAATTTTCTCCAAAGACATTAATAGCTTTCTCTTCTGCTATTTCTTTAAGCTCACTTCTAACTTCTCTCTCTACACTAGGAAATATCAATCTTTTATAACTATCCTTTATACTATCTATAACTAATTCACAAACAGGAGATGCATAATTTTTAATAATATGTTTATTAAAATATTCCATAACATAATCAGTATCAACACTAATACCTATACTAAGAATTCCTTCTTTCTCTCCCCTATTCATTGCAAGTACTCTATGAGGTTTAATATATTTAATTCTTTCACTATAATCATAATACATTTCATATATCTTATCTTCATCTTTAGCATTCTTCTTAATTTTAGATTCAATAACACCATGATTCATCATATTATTTCTAAGCCATTTCCTATATATAGCATTATCACTAATCCATTCTGCAATAATATATTTAGCTCCTTCTATAGCTTTATCAGTACTATCTATAACCTCATTAAGATACTTTTTACTAATCTCTTCAATATTTATATCATTAGGAAAACTCATGATAATTTTAGCTAGAGGCTCTAATCCATTCTTAATAGCCTCAGTTGCCTTAGTCTTTTTCTTTTCTTTAAATGGTCTATATAAATCTTCTACTTCTACTAATTTATTACAAGCCATAATATCTTTCTGTAATTCTTCTGTAAGAAGCCCTTTCTCATCAATTAATCTAATAACATCTTCTTTTCTCTTTAACAAATTAACTTGATATTCATATACCTCATTAATCTTTCTAATCTGCTCTTCATCTAAACTACCAGTAGCTTCTTTCCTATATCTAGCTATAAAAGGAATAGTATTCCCCTCTTCTAATAATTTTAATACAGCTTCTACTTGCTTATCTCTAACACTAAGCTCTAATGCTATTTCTTTAATAATATCTTGATTCATTTTCTACACTTCCTAACTCTATATATTATAACACTTTTAAAAAATATATATTTAAAATTTACTAATAATAAATAAAAAATCAACACTTCTGTTGAAAATTATAAAATATCTAAAGTTTAATTAGAACCGATTAAAAAGCGATCAATTTGGTAAAATAATTATCAAATTCATAATAAATATATTTACTTATATTATTATAATAAATATAATTATATATAGGAATACTAACTGTTGAGTGCTTGCCTCCGAAAGGAGGTGATGAATAATGACAAAAAAAGATTTTTTAATCTTTTCTCTAATCATTATTATCATCTTACTTATTATTCTATTATTAAAATAATAATGAATTACATGTAAAAAGCACTCAATCAAATTGAGTGCAAAACCAATAATAAGGTGAGTACTCAACTCGACCAAGTTAAGTATTCCCTTTTTAATATATGCAAATTTCTTGCTTACATACTAATTATAGCATTATTTTAATGTAATTTCAACATATTTGTTGAAAACTCAATTTTTTTCCTTATTCTTACTATCACCATATTTAATAATACTATCTCCATACTTATCCCTTATATTATCTAAAGTCTCTTGTAACTTATCTTTCTTCTTTATATTTTTGATATCACTAAATATAGATAATTGAATATTATTATTATCTTTTAAATTACTAACTCCTACACATAATCCTCTAATAGTTTTATCACTATCCCAAGTTTTCTTAAATAACATACTAGCATATTTTAATATATCACTATCAGCACTAATACTATTATCTAAAGATATCTGCTTACTAATCTTACTAAAATCACTATATTTAATCCATATACTAACATTATTAGCATATAACTTCTTATATCTTAATCTCTTACCAACACTCATTGATAATTCCCTTAAAACAACATATATATCTTCATATTTACTATAGTTATATGGAAGAACAGTCGAATTAGAAATACTCTTAGGATCTCCTATTTCATATTCAACCAAAGAATTATCTATCCCATTAGCATATTCCCACATCACCTTACCATAACTCTTAAAATATCTAGTTAAAAAATTAATATCACTACGAGCTAAGTCTCCAATAGTCTTAATATCTAATTCATGTAATTTCTTACTACTACTCTTCCCTATCATAAATAATTCCGATACATCTAAATTCCACATCTTATCTTTTATCTCATTCATAAATAATGTATGAACCATATCCGGTTTCTTAAAATCAGATGCCATCTTAGCACATAACTTATTATTACCCACTCCCACATTAACAGTAAATCCATATAATTTCTTAATATCTTCTTTAATCTTATATGCTAATCTAACAGGATTACCAAATAACTTATAAGAATCAGTATATTCAATAAAACACTCATCAACAGAATATCTCTCTATTATATTACTATACTGACATAAATATTTATACATCAAATCAGAATACTTCTTATATACCTTATAATCACCTTTATATACCTCTAAATTAGGACATTTCTTCCTAGCCATATATAAACTCTCTCCAGTAACAACTCCCCTACTCTTACATGGCATACTCTTAGCAAGAACAATCCCTCTCCTAGCTTTCTCATCTCCCCCAATAACAGCATATTTCTTTCTAATATCTACTTTACTACCATTCTTTAACATCTCAACAGCAGTCCATGAAAGAAAAGCATTATTAACATCTACATGTATTACATACCTCTCTTTCATAAACATCACCCAATTATATAATAACATATGTTCGTAATTTTAACAATAATAATTGTAAAAATCATGTAAAATAACAATAAAACTATAAATACTTATTAATAATATGATAAAATATAATAAAGTAGGTGACATATGAGTACATACATATCTAAAAATCAAATAGATGGTAATTTAAGAAGAACAGCCGAACTACAATTAATATCTAAATTATCAGTAGAAGAATTAAATCTATTTGCTAAAAAATATTACTGGAATGATGAACATAATTGTTATATTTGCCCTTATACTGGGAAGTTAATAAAAGATTATAATGACCTAGTTTTAGAACATATAATACCCGTATCATCAAGAGGAGGTACAGTTTTATTTAACTGTGTACCAGCTCACAAATCCATAAATGGAACAGATCAAAAAGGAGCTAAACACTTACTAGATTGGTGGATAGATACAGAATACTTTACTCCAGAAAGATTAGAAACACTAGTTAATTATATGTTAGATGCCTATAACCAAGTATTTACTACCTATACCGAAGAAGAAATACTAAACTCATATGAAGAATTCTATAATGACGAAGAACAAGAACAAACTGATGATTTATCAGAAAGAATAAATATAAATGAACAAAAAGAATTACAAGAACAAACTAAAAATAATCATATAGGTTCATACTTAGATTTCTTAATAAGTTGTATTCAAGAACTAGAAAAAAGAAATATAGATACAACTACTATCAGAAACAAATTAAACAACTTAGAAGAAAGAAATATATTCAATCAAATATCTATCTTTGAAACATATCAAACAACAATCCAAGATATATTAAAATCTTATACAGGAGAAGATACAAGATCATATCTAACATATTCTCTATATTTTAATATACCTAAACTAATGCAATCTCTTAATCTAACAGATAAAGAACAAATAAAACAAACCTTATATCAAAGATTTAACTACATAAATACTATCTTAATTCAAAACAACATCTCATTTAAAGATTATCTAAATAATATCCAAGATATAGAAGATATAGATTTAATCTATCTGAATCCCAATAATATAACACTAGAACAAACATTAGAATTCATAAACAATATTAAGATAGGTAAAAAAACAAAAATACTATCATTTATCGAAATGTTAAATCGAGGAAATATTGGAGTATTAAAAGCAAAAAATGAAGAAACATATAAAATTTATAATGGAAAAGAAGATAAAACAGGAATAGATACCGAAATAAAAGTTAGAGCATTTTGGCACTTTAGTCGAAAACAAATAAAGGAAACACTAGACGATAGAGAAAAATATGGAGAAGACTATAATATGGCGAGAGGACTAATAAAAGAGTGGGAATTTGCCAACCGAAACAATGTAAGTCAAAGAATAGAAACATTTATTGAAATGCTCAATAGAGGAAATATCGAAATATTAAATCAAAAAACTCAAGAAACATATAAAATCTATAATGGAAAAGAAGATAAAACAGGAAGAGATACAGAAATAAAAATAGGGAGTTTTTGGGGAAAACAACAACAACAAATACGGGAATTTTTAGAAGATAAAGAAAGATACGGAGAAGAATATAACATAGCAAGAAAACTAATAAAACAATGGGAATTTGCCAATATCAAAAATTCAAATTCAAGAATAGAATCATTTATCGAAATGCTAAATCGAGGAAATATAAAAATATTAAATCAAAGAAATCAAGAAACATATAAAATCTATAATGGAAAAGAAGATAAAACAGGAATAGATACAGAAATAAAAATAAGGAATTTTTGGTCAACAAAAAAACAAAAGATTCAAGAATTATTAGAAAACCACGAAAAATATGGAGAAGAATATAACATAGCAAGAAAGCTAATAAAACAATGGGAATTTGCCAATCCATCTAATGCAATTCAAAGAATAGAATCATTTATCGAAATGCTAAATCGAGGAAATATAAAAATATTAAAA
>CACXFI010000097.1 GCA_902766875.1 uncultured Erysipelotrichaceae bacterium
ATTTCTAAAACTAGTTTTTCTTTTTCTTCCGGTGTCCTCATAATATTTCTTTTCATTACAATTCCTCCTAACTATATTTTAACAAATAAAAAAGTAAACAGTTCTTTTTTTATCTGTCTACTTTTATTATATCACTTCAAAAAGTTCTTTTTAATTATATTTAATATTTTTTCTCATTTCTCTTTCAATATCTCTATTTTTAATAGTTTCTCTTTTATCATAATTCTTTTTACCTTTGCATACGCCTACTAACACTTTAGCTCTACCCTTACTAAAATATATTTTTAAAGGTATTAAAGTATAACCTTCCATATTTACTTTATTAGCTAACTTTAATATTTCTTTTTTATGCATAAGTAACTTTCTAGTTCTTAATTCATCATGATTAAATCTATTACCTTCAGTATATTCTGAGATATGAGTATTTAATAAATATATTTCATTATTTCTAATTATGGCATAACTATCTCCAATATTAGCCTTACCAGCTCTAATAGATTTAATCTCAGTACCAGTTAAAACTATACCAGCTTCTATTTCATCTTCTACAAAATAATCATATCTAGCTTTTCTATTTAATATCTCCATAGTTACACCTCACTTCCTAATTACTTTCCTTTACACACATATCAGAATTCATTGATTGAACTACTTTTTTATAAGTATCATATACATTTTTATAATCAGTTAAATATTCACTAGTCATCTTACTAAATGGAATTATCTTAATATTACCTCTTAAATCGTTACCTACATCTTCATAATAAGTAAATGTAAGTTCATTACAAACATTATCTATAGATATATTACCATCTTTATCTTTATTAATCTCTAAATTAGTCATAAGACCAACTACTTTATTATAATAATCAGTTTTATATTGACTAGATAAGAAATTACCCAAAGAATAGATAACTAATGTATCATCTATCCAAGTAACAGGCTCTATTACATGAGGATGAGTACCTACTACTATATCAACTCCATTACTAGCTAAAAACTCTGCTGCATCTTTTTGATATTCTGTAGGCATACTAGCATATTCAACCCCCCAATGCATCGCTACTATAAGTACATCAACTTTATCTCTAACACTATCTATATCTTTCTTTACCTGTTCTTTATAATTTTGATATTTAGTATCATTATCAACTATACTCTTACTAACATTACTATTTAAATTAGATGTAGGCCAAATATTAACTAAATATTCTTCACTTACAGAGTTACCATTAACTCCATAAGTATAATTTAACATTGTATATTTAATATTGTTCACTTCTCTTATCTCTACTTTATTTCTAGCATCCATAGACATATAAGAACCTACAGCTAATACATCTTTCTTACTATCAAAATACTCTCTTTGACTCTTAACAGAAGAAACACCACTATCCATAAGATGATTAGTAGCAAGACTAAATAGATTAAAACCTGTATCTATCAAATCATCTCCTACTTCTTGTGGAGAATTAAAGTTAGGATAACCTCTTACTCCTAATTCCCTACCACCAAGAACAGTCTCTTGATTAACATATGCTATATCATAAGAACTAATAATAGGTTTAACTAACTCATACATTGGTTTAAAATCATAAGTACTATTATTACCATTCTTTAAAGCATCCTTAAATACAGATTCATGAATAATATTATCTCCAACCATAATCATAGTAGCTTTATAAGACTTATCTTTATCATCATCTTTATCTACTACTTCTATTTTTTTCTTTTTATTATCATAAGTATCCTTATCTTTATTAAGAACAATATTCTTAAATAAATATATAATACCTCCAATAATTAATATTAATAATATTAAACATATAAATATTCTTTTCCATTTTAATCTTCTTTTTCTTCTTTTAGCCATATCTATCCCTCATAAGCATCCTTAAGATGTATATTACTATCAAGTTCAGTAACTATACCTTTATATCTATCATACATATCTTTATAATTAGCTAAATAATTAACTATTTCCTTATTACTAAATGGTATTACTTTATATCCTCTCCAATTTAAATAATAAGTATATAAAAGATCATTATCAACATTATCAATCTTTATACTAACATTATTTCCTTTTACTGTTTTTGTAATATCTAAACTACTCATAAGACCAACCATACATTTATAATTAGTACAAGCATCAGCATTTTGATATTGAGCAGATATAAAATTACCTAAAGAATAGAAAACTATTGTATCTCCTATCCAAGTAACAGGCTGTATAACATGAGGATGAGTACCAATTACTATATCAACATCATTATCAGCCAAAAATTTAGCCATATCTTTTTCATATTCTGTAGGCACATGAGTGTACTCAACACCCCAATGCATCGCTACTATAAGTATGTCTACTTTATTCCTAACACTATCTATATCTTTTTTTACTTGTTCTTTATAATTTTGATATTCTGTATCTGTTAAAGGATCATTAATTTTATCAAAATCAGTTGGCCAAACATTCACTAAATAATCTTTACCACTAGGAACAGGCATGCCATTAGTACCATAAGTATAATTTAACATTGTATATTTAATATTATTTATTTCTCTAACTTGCACTTCATTTCTTTCTTCCATACTAGAATAACTACCAACAGCTAATACATCCTCTTGCTTATTCCAATATTCACGAGAATTTAGTACCGCCTTTTCCCCAGCATCCATTGTATGATTAGTAGCAAGAGATACTAAATTAAATCCTGCATCAACCATAGCATCTCCCACTTCATATGGAGAATTAAAGGTAGGATAAGATCTAAGCCCTAATTCTTCTCCGCCTAATATTGTTTCTTGATTATAATATGCTAAATCATAAGAACTAATAATAGGTTTAATAATATCGTACATTGGTTTAAAATCATAACCATTATAATTGGCGTTTTCACGAGCTTCACTAATCAAAGTATCATGTATTAAATTATCGCCTACCATAACTAAACTAGCCTTATATACTTCTTCTTTATCTTCTTTAACTATAGTTCTTTCTTCAGGTTTGTTAATAGTTTTATCTATATTCTTATCCAAATATAAAGACTTATAACCATAAGCAATAGACAAAGATATTAAGATACTAGTAAGTATCGTAAGCATTATATTATTATAATTTAATTTTCTTTTCTTTTTTACTACTTTACTCATCACTATCATCCAATACAAAATCAACCATCATAGTCTCAGCAGATGCTGCTACTACTTTAACCTTTATTCTATCCCCAAAAGTATATTTGTGTTTTTTACCAACTAAAGACATCATATTCTCAATATAGTTATAGCTATCATTAGGTAAATCCTCTAATTTTATTAATCCTTCAACAGTATTATCTAATTCTACAAATAATCCAAATCCTTGAACACCACTAATAACACCTTCAAACACCTCACCAATATGGTCTTCCATATATTCAGCTTTCTTCATTTTATCTACATCTCTTTCACAATTAACAGAATCTTGTTCCTTTTGTGAAGAATGAATTGCAATATCTGCTAAAGATAATTGCCATTTATGAATAGTATCGTCTGAATAATTATGTTCATAATCTTTAACTAATCTATGAAGTGTTAAATCAGGATATCTTCTAATAGGAGATGTAAAATGAGCATAACATTTACTTCCAAGGCCAAAGTGACCAATATTTTCATCTGAATATACTGCTTTAGCTTGAGCTCTAATCGCTATCTCATTTAATACTGTACTATCCGGTTTATCTTGAAGTTGACTTAATATATCTTGAAGATCCTTACTACTTATATTTTCTCCTCTTTTTCCTCTAATTACATATCCTCTACTACTAACAAAATCAAAGAATGTTTTCATTTTCTCAGGATCTGGTCTATCATGAACACGATATATACCAGGTAACTTTCTATAGAAAATATGACTAGCTACAGTCTCATTAGCAACTACCATAAAATTCTCAATAATATTTTCTCCTGTACCTTGTACTCTAACATTAATTTCTAAAGGATGTCCTAATTCATTAACAACAAATTTAGGCTCCCTACTCTGAAATTCTATATATCCTCTTAATACCATCTTTTTCCTAAGAATATCAGATAATTCTTTCATTAATTTTAACTCATCAACAAATTCTTCATAGCCATCTGCTACGATATTTTCATCTAATATCTTATTAACTTTATCATAAGTCATTTGTATTCTAGACTTAATAACAGATTCCTTTATATCATAATTAACAACAATACCTTTATTATCTATTTCCATAATACAAGATAAAGCTAATCTATCAACATTAGGATTTAATGAACATATTCCATTAGATAATTTATGAGGAATCATAGGAAGTACTCTATCTACTAAATAAACACTAGTTCCTCTATTAAACGCTTCTTTATCAAGTATATCTCCTTCTCTAACATAATGACTAACATCTGCAATATGTACACCCAATTTATAATTACCATTATCTAATACTTTAATAGATATAGCATCATCTATATCCTTAGTATCATCACCATCTATTGTAAATATCTTTTCATCTCTTAAATCTAATCTATTTACTTTATCCTTTTCATCTACTTCTTCTGGTATCTTATCCAAATGCTTCATTACGTCATCAGAAAATTGAGGTTCAAACCCATATTCATATACAAAAGATAATATCTCTATACCAACATCATTCTTATGACCAATAATTTTAGTAACTTTACCTTTATCATTACCAATTCTTTCTACTAAAACTTTATGGCCATCTACTGCACCATGTATATATTTATGAGGAATTTCTATAATAAAATTACTATGACTTTGTTTTACATAAAACTTCTTATTCTTACTAAAAAATTCACCAGTAATAACTCTATCATCTTGTTTAATAACACTAAGAATAATTCCTTCATTATTCACTTTATCAGTTATTTCTACACACACAAAATCGCCGTCATTCGCTCCATTTATATTACTCTTATGAATATAAATATCCTTATCACGGCCCTCTACAATAACAAAACCATACCCCTTACTACTTAAACTAAGTTTCCCTTTAACCAAATGACTATTTTCAAATAAAGTATATTTTTTCTTCTTAGCACTATAATATATAGTAGCTTCTTTTTCCATAGCCTTAAGAGTATCTTCTAATATTCTTAATTCCTCAATACTTTTAAGTCCTAATCTACTATTAATATCTGCTATAGTCATAGAAGGTAATTTGGGATTATTAAGTATTTCAATTATTCTTTCCTTCATAATTCCTCCTACAACGCCATATTATAATATTGATATTAATAAACATAATACAAAGAATAACATTCCTAATAACATAGTAACTCTAGTAAAAAATAATTCTACTCCTCTTTCTTTTCTCTCTGCAAACAATCCAGAGCTTCCACCTTGTAATATTTGTCCTGCAGATTCTGCTTTACCACTTTGCATTAAAACAACAATTATAAGCAAAACAGATACAATTAATACAACAGTTTCCATAATATTCCTCCAATCGTATTAATTATAACATATTTAAATATTAATAACAAGATTTTTCTATATATTAGAACAAGGTAGATACTCTAGCACTGAGCTTATTTTTTACTAAATATCATATTTCTAGTTGACAATATTTACTTTTATTGTTATAATTTATCTTGTCGTGGGGAATTAGCTCAGTTGGCTAGAGCATCTGCCTTGCACGCAGAGGGTCAAGGGTTCGAGTCCCTCATTCTCCACCATACCGGGAAGTAGCTTAGCTTGGTAGAGCGCTACGCTTGGGACGTAGAGGTCGCAGGTTCAAATCCTGTCTTCCCGACCAGATAAAATATATCACTACTCAATACGAGTAGTTTTTTTATTACCCTTGACTCTCTGCGATAACCAAAGATAAATATTCACCTATATAATTCAAATATATCAAGTAAATCCTCTTCATGAATCCCAAATCCAACACCATGACTATCAACATTGCCATATCTTTTTTCATCAGTAAAAGTACTAATTCTCAAATTAACTGTTATTTTCCCATTTTTTATTGCACTTATAAAGCAATCAAATTTTTTCAAAATATAAATATGCATATTATAATATTTATAATATTCTTCCCCATTTATATTATTTGGCCAAGCTTTTACTAAAGCTAGAATTTGCAACTTTCTATATAACTTTTCCTTTAAAACATCTAAATCCCAATAAGTCTCTTTATCTATTAATTCCCAATTCAAATTATATATTTCCAAATACAATCTATTTTCAACTTCATCAATATCTAATTTATAATAATGCCAAAATCCAACTTTACTTTTAATTATAGCTGATACTTCTGCATACAAACATTTAAGTTCATTATTCTTTTTCATTGGCCAACCATAACTATCTCTTAACCTTTTTACTTCATAAAAGCTACCACCTGTAGGAACTGCATTAAAAAGAAATATATTGGATTTACTATAACCACGCTTAGTTTTAATCTCAATACCCTCATAATCAGGTATTTCAAAACTTTCTTCTGACTTACCTAATAAAAATTCAAATGTAGCACCTATACCAGTACTTCCACTTCTAACACTTTTTACATATCCCATATTCTTTATTCTTATAAATTGTCTTCTTAAATCAGTTATATTTTTATCTATTTTTATCACCTCCAATATCATTATTCTATATTCTTTTTCATAACTCTTTTTTTTAAACATTTTTTATAAAAAAACTATAAAATAATAAAAAATATGCTATACTATACTTGGAGAGTAAGCAGTATGAAAAAAAGAAAAAAAAGAAAATTTAAAAGAAAATTTAAAAAAATATTCAAATTATTATTAGTATTGATAACACTAATAGTTATAGGAATAATAGCATTTATTATTTTTAATAAAAAAGATGTAATAAAAACACCTATAACTTATAAAGATGTTTATCTAGCTTCAAATACAAACACCATAGAAATATATACTTTAGATGAAGAAGATAATTTAAAGGAAGAAGATAAACTGTTAAGAGGCACTAAAGTAACAGATTTAAAGAAAACTATTACTAAAAATGAAGTTACTTATAAAAAAATAAAATATAATGGCAATAAATATTATATTAATAAAAATAATTTAGTAAATGATATTAAAGATTCTGTTTTAGAAAAAGAAAAATATGTAAGAACATCTAGTACTATTTATGAAAACGATACTGATACTAAGATTAAATCTTTTGTGAAAAAAGGAAACAGAATAGACATTATTGGTTATGATAAATTATTAAATGATGGTAGTGTTAATATGTATAACATTAAATATAATGATATAGAAGGGTATGTATATTCAAAATATTTAGTTGATACTGAAGAAGAAGCTAATGCTAACTACAATGAAAATTCTGTTTACGACATTCATAAAGATAGAAAATACTCTAGAGAACTATATGGAGGACATGCAAGTGATTTAGATTATTATCCAGTAGAAAAATTAGAATTTAAAGATAATCCTTTATTAAAAGATGCTAAAACACTTTATTTAAATGCTGGAGTTATTGGTAATGTTGATGGTTATATATCTTTAGCTAAAGAATCAGGCATTAACGCCATGGTAGTAGATATAAAAGATGGGTATTTAGCTTATCCATCTAAAGTAGCTGAAGAACTATCACCTACTTCTTATAATACCTATGCTAATGAATTAGAAGATTATAAAAATGCTATAGCTAAAATAAAAGAAGCTGGCATCTATACTATAGGAAGAATTGTAGTATTTAATGATTCTCTATATGGAAAAGATCACCCTGAAGAATGCATAAAATCTACATCATCTAGTCAATTATGGCCATCAGCTTTTAGTAGAAACACTTGGGAATACAATGTAAATTTAGCTATTGAAGCCATAGATACCATTGGATTTAATGAAATACAGTTTGATTATGTAAGATTTCCAGAACAAGCTTATAACATGTCTATAAGTGGAAACTCTGATTTTAAAAATACTTATGATGAAGAAAAAGCTGGAGCAATTCAAAGTTTCTTATACTATGCTACCGATCAAATTCATAAACATAATGCCTATTTATCTGTAGATGTTTTCGGAGAATGCTCATCAGAATATGTAACAGCATATGGACAATACTGGCCTGCTATATCTAATATAGTAGATGTAATTAGTTCTATGCCTTATACCGATCATTTTGGAAGACAAATAGATACTTGGTCTAATCCATATCAAACCATTTATAACTGGGGTAAAGAAGCCGCTAAAAGGCAAACAGAAATACCTACTCCTGCTATTGATAGAACTTGGATAACAGCATATGATACACCTTTTTGGAATCCAACTGTTATCTACAATTCAGATAAAATATCTGCCCAAATACAAGCTTTACATGATGCCAATTTAAAAGGTGGATTTATAACTTGGAATTCATCATCATCACTATCCAAATATAATCAACAAAAACAAGCTTTTAATAAAAATTATTAACATCTCTTAAGAGATGTTTTTTATTTAAAAGAAAAGATATTTTTAATTAACTAATAGATAATAACAACTATTAAACATTATCTTCATATTATAATATAGATAAATTATTAAATAAAAAACATATAATTTAAAAGGAGTTAAATCAATGAAAAAAAAGAATTATGAAAACTTAGAATTAAAAGAACTAGATGAATTATTGTTAAAATTAACAAAAGATAGGCAAAAATTAATTATTGATATTGATAAAAAAATGCAAAAATTATCAGAATTATATGATAGAAGAGATAATTTAGATTATACAAAAAAACGTGCTCAAGATATAATAAATAATAAAAAATTAAAGAAAGAAAAAAGAAGAGGTTTTACTTTAGCAGGAATAAGTGTTTTAACTTTAGGTACTTCTGCATACTTAGGATTATCAATATCAGAACAATCAAATTATCTATTATCATTAATAACTTCTGGAACAATTTCTATAGGAACAGGAATGGGATCATATATTACCTATCTTAACTATAAATATGATCAAAAATTAATAACAAATTCTAGTTTAGCAAATATTGATATTAAAGAAAAAGAATTAAATAAAAAAATCGATAATTTGTTAGAAAATATTAAATCGAATAAAAGAACATTAAATGAATATGATAAAAACATATATTTATTAGGAAATAAAAGGTTTGAATTATCAAATTACAAAAAAATCACATATCCAATTATTAAAGAAAATAAACCAAAAACAAAAACCTTAACAAAATAAACTCCAGTAACAAAATAGTTACTAGAGTTTTTTTATATCAATCCCTTATAATATTTCCATGCCAATACTTTAAATACTAATTTATCTATATCTTCTTCTCTTAAATTACCATTATCTAAATTACTTTTCACTTTTTCTATATCACTTTTATAATCAGTAGTTATAATCATATGATTAC
>CACXFI010000098.1 GCA_902766875.1 uncultured Erysipelotrichaceae bacterium
TGTACATCAGCTATTCTAATAAGCTCCATACTACAAACACCACCTTCACATTACACTATTATAACATCATATATAAAAATTTAAAAGAATAAATTAAATACCTCCACCCACTTCATAGGCATCAGTAATTATATAAAAAGCTTTATCATCAATTTCTGATATAACATCTTTAGCTAATATATATTCTCTTGTAGGCATAACACATAATATAACTTTCATTTTTTTATTAGTATATCCCCCTCTAGCTTCTAATAAAGTTACACTATGACCTAGTTCAGACATAATGAATTCTTTTACTTCATCCTCCTTAGAAGTAATTATATAAAAAGCTTTACTATCAGATATTCCCAAAATAACTTTATCCATTATTATAGATGAAATATATAACGCTATTAAAGCATACAAAAGATTAGGTATTCCAAATATAAAAGTTCCTAATAAAATTATTAAAAAGTTTAACCACAAATTAGCATTACCAATAGATACTTTAAAATATTTATTCATAATTTGACATAGAGTTTGAACTCCACCAGTCGTAAAACCAGTTCGTATCATCAGACCATTAGCAAAGCCATTTAATAGACCTCCATATACCATTAACGCTAACATACTAGTATTTTCAAAATCAATATATTTAGTAAATATACTAGCTGCCTGAATAAATACAGGTAATATAAATACTCCCATTAATGATCTAAATGCTGTTTTCTTCCCTAAAGTCAAATATCCTAACACAAATATAATTAAAGAAAACAAAAATATAAATATAACAGGATTAATACCAAAAACTTCATTAGCTATGATAGATAAACCAGTACTACCACCAGTAACTATATTATAAGGGTTAAAAAACAAGCTAAAAGATAATGCATATAAATATACACTAAAGAAAAACAAACAATATCTTTGAGCTAAATTTTCTTTATTTACTTTATCAATAAGCCAATCAAAATCAATCCTACTAAATACTTCCATGTTTTTCACCCCTATTGCTAACTTCATATGCATCACATACTAAGAAAAATGCATTTTTATCAATAGTTTTTATTCCTTCTTTTACAATATAATAATCTCTAGTTGGAACTACTGTAAGTATCATAAAGCCTTTATTATCAGAGTATCCTCCTCTAGCTGATAACATGGTAACTCCACCATGTATATAACTAAGTAAATAATCTTTAACTTCATCTTCCCTAGATGTAATTATATAAAAAGCTTTAGACTCAGATATTCCCAATATTAGTTTATCAGTTAAATAACTAATAATATATAAAACAATAAATCCATATAATACTATTTCCCAACTAAATACCAATTTACCACTAATAACTACCAATCCATCTACAATTATCATAGCTCTACCTATACTAATTTTAGTATATTTAGCTAATATTGCATCCAAAATATCAGTACCACCTGTAGTAAAACCAGTTCTAAATATAAGACCATATCCTATACCAGTAAGAACTGCTCCCATAATAGCTATTAACAATAATTCTACATTACCAAATTCAATATAATTACCAAAATTTTTAGTTAATTCTGTAAACACCGGAAAAATCAAAGATCCTATCAAAGAATTCTTTGTAAAGTCCCTTCCCAATGTAAAATAACTAACAATTAGAAGTATAATATTACCAAATAATATAAATAATGAAGGATGAATTCCATATTGATATGCTACTATAGATAATCCACTTATACCAAAGCAAACAATATTATATTTTAAGAAAAAAACATTAAAAGCTACAGCCACAATAAAACAACCTAATATAAGAAAAAAATATCTCTTAATTAAATCTTTATGTTTTACCTTTTCTACTACTTTATCTATTTTTTTCTTCCTAGCTTCTCTAAATATATGTATCTTATCTACTAGCATATTATCTACCTCAATTTTAATTCTTCTTTAATAAATTCATCTATTTCCCCATCTAATACTTTATCAACATTAACATCTTGATAGTTAGTATCATTATCCTTAACCAAAGTATAAGGACACATAACATAACTCCTCTTATTAGACCCAAATCCATTAGATACTTGTTCACCCTTAAGACCATTAAGTTCTTTTTCTTTTTTTTCTTGTTCTATCTTATATAACTTACTCTTAAGAATCTCTAAACAATGTTCCTTATTCTGTATTTGACTTCTTTCATTTTGACAAGTAACTACAATACCAGTAGGAATATGAGTAACCCTAACAGCACTATCAGTAGTATTAACACCCTGACCACCAGGTCCACTACTCCTATATATATCTATCTTTAAATCCTTATCATCAATTTCTATATCTATATTATCATCAATCTCAGGAGTAATCTCAACAGAAGCAAACGAAGTATGCCTTCTCTTATTACTATCAAAAGGACTTATTCTAACTAATCTATGAATTCCAGACTCTCCTTTAAAATAACCATAAGCATTATCTCCTATTATCTGTATCATAACACTCTTATATCCAACTTCTTCTCCCTCTTGACTATCTAATTCTATAACCTTATAATTACTCTTCTTACAATATCTAGAATACATCCTATATAACATAGAAACCCAGTCACAACTCTCAGTACCACCAGCACCAGCATGTATTTCTAATATACAATTATTCTTATCATATGGACCAGACAAATAAGTAATCAATTTTAATTCTTCGAATCTTTTAGATAATTCAGTATAGTCATCTTCTAACAAAGATACCATATCATTATCATCTCCCAAAGACAAAAGAATTTCCAAATTACTAGATATATTACTCTTAACATCATTTATAGGATTAATAATATTCTTTAAATCATTATACTCTTTAATAATCTTATTTGCATAATCCTTATCATCCCATAAATTAGCATCATTAATTATAACTTCTAATTCATCTAATCTCTTTTTTTTATTATCTAAGTCAAAGAGACCTCCATATATCATTAATATTATTATCTAATTCATTATATAACCCAACCAATTCTTTAACATCCATCTATATCACCCTATAATTAATTATACATTAACTATCAAAAAAAAGAAAGAAAAAACAATCATAAAGTTCTATTTCTTTATTGACTATACATTTTCTTTACTATTATTATCTTTAATTCTATTATTCATAGCATAATCAGAAACATTCTTAAAATTATCATCATAATTATATCTATTTTGTCCAAAACTCATCCACATTCCTGACCAAGATTTACCACTATCTAATAATTCTTTAACCGCATTATCATAACTACTTTCATTATCAGTTTGATTATTTAAATCAACACAATTTTCTTCATCATATAATTTACATTGTAAATCACATTCTAACTTGTCACACCAATAGGCAAACTTAGCTTCCTTAGTTTTACCTTCATCAAATTCCAAAAACAATTCTTCTAACTTATTCCCATCAATTAATTCATTTAATATATTATGAACAGCTTCATGTTCAATTTTCATTTTTTCTTCCTTAGATATTTGAAATTGTGTTAAATCACCAATAACAGCTTCTCCTATTTCATGTATCGCTAACATCATAATAACTTTAGATATATCTATATCATATTGATATTCAGATTTCATCGCTATCGCTAGCATTTGAGTTCCATAGACATGTTCTGCTACACTTTCAATTCTATCCCTATCTACATGCCAATCTTTCCAACCAGTGCGTATAACATCTTTTAATTTATTACATAAAACATAATATTTAATAACATTTTCTTCTTTACTCATAATCTATCTACCTAACTTCCTATAGCTATCTAAACCATTTATATATAAATTAAATTCTTTAAAAGATAATCCCGGTTCAGCTTCATAAAATTCTGTAACAATTCTCCCTTTCCCATTATCCATTTCTTCATGAATTTTACTTATTTCATAAACAGCCTTTTCTTCAGAAACATAATCATGTATCCCTTTTCTTTTCCAATTAGGATGTTCTATCTGATGAACACCATAATTATCATAATATAATATAAAGCAATGCATATGTACATCACTATCTAAACTATTAAATTCTTCATTCTCATATACTCTAGTACAAAATACTTTATTAGGTATATTAATCTTATCTAATAAAAATTTCATTAACATAACTTGTTCTATACAAGTACCCATTCCATGTTCTAAAGTCTCCTCTACAGAAGAAATTCTATATAATCTCCTAAAGTTTTCCATGTTATTAATATGTTCTTCCTTATTATAATCTAACCATCCATATTGTATATTAGATTTCATAAATTCTAGTACATCTCTAGGATTCTTTATATCAGATATCTTCATAATATCACTCCCTACATAAAAAGAATAGCATTAAAGAACTACTATTCTTTTTTAAAATTATTATCCACTATAAGCCGGATTATCCATCTTTATAGTTACATATTTACCTACTTTAAATTCTAATTCTTTTCTATTCTTAGGAACTTCAAATCCTATATATCCTTTTTGCTCATCATTACCATCTAACCAATAAATTTTTAATTCTGGATAATTACCACTACCTTGTTTCAAAGTTCCAAAATGTTCTTCTAAATTAGCTTCTTCTACATTATAGCCATCAGCTTTTAATGTAATATTCATACTATGTATTCTATCAGAAGTTAAATTTTTAATATCAAATTCAAATGCTATTCTCTGATATCCATCTTTTGTTCTCTCAGATTTAAATTTAGAATCATATGCATATAAATCGTAACTAACTAAAGTAACTTCATACTTGCCAGTATTTGCTTTTTCATTATAAGAGACTTCTACACTTTCTTCCTTATTAGTATCTTCACCAAAATCAAATAGCTTATTATCATAATCTGGGCTAGTATATGATTTATCAGTATCTTTCATAGAACTAACACCCATATAAATAATAAATATAAA
>CACXFI010000099.1 GCA_902766875.1 uncultured Erysipelotrichaceae bacterium
ATGACTAATTAGTCATTCCTTTTTTTATGTTATTTAATATAGTTTTTTGTTCTTCTTTATTTGAATTAGACCAAGCTAATTCAAATAAGACTCCAAGACCTATTAATGTATCATCATCGTGTGAAGATATTGAATCATTAATAGATAATTCTATATCTTTTATACTATCATTTTTAAAATTATCAATTACATATTTTCTTATATCTATATTCATTTTATCACCATTATTATGATTAACTAAATAATGGTAAATATACTAGATAGAACGCATATATTCAGAATTTTTATATGGATCTTTAGGATCTATATGGTCATAAAATAAAATTCCATTTAAATGATCTATTTCATGTTGAAAGGCTATAGATAATTCTTCTCTTACTCTATATTTTACAGGATTACCATCTTGATCATATCCTGTTACAGTAATTCTGGCATATCTTGGTACTATTCCTTCTACTTCTCTATTAACACTAAGGCATCCTTCTCCACCTTCAGAATAAATCATTTCTTCAGAATGAGATATAATTTTAGGATTAACTAAAACATAGTTTTCAAATTTACCTTCTGATTTTTCATAACATATAACAAAGAATTTTTTGTTTATTCCTACTTGAGGAGCGGCAAGACCCATACCTGGTCTTAAACATAATTTTTCAGCTTTATCAGGTATTTGACTTAAATATAGATGCTCTAACATATCATCTATTAATTTTTTTTCTTTATCACTAAGTGGAAATTCTACATCAATATTTTTATTCCTTAAATGTTTATCTTTCTCATCTAAAATATCTTTTGTAAGTAACATGAGAATCACTTCTTTCTGACATTTATTTTATCACAAAAATTAAAAAAGGTAAACAGATAATTTATAACTAGTTAATTTTTAATGTAAAAGTAATAAAAATGGGATTAAAATCCCATTTAGTTTACTGAACATTATATCTAGTACCAATAATTATTACTAATAAAATAAATAATACTAATACTATAGCAGCTCCATATCCTTGACCATATCCTCCGCTATAGCCATAGTTAGGATATCCATAGGAACCACAACCACAATTATTAGTACCAGAGTATCCTCCGTAGTAATACATATATATTACCTCCTTCATGAATATATTATGAAGATAAAAATATTTTGACATATATATTTTTACTAAATTTAATTTATAAATTGACTTTATAAAATATAATATTATATAATTATATTAGGTGAAGTATATGGATATAATTGGAAAATTAAAGGGAAAAGTTAAAAATAATAAAATGACTATAGTATTACCTGAATCTAATGATAAGAGAGTATTGGAAGCTGTTAAGATAGTAGTTAAAGAGGATTTAGCAAATATTATTTTAATTGGTGATATAAATAATATAAAAAAAATAGATAATGATATTGATTTTAGTAAAGTTAAAGTAATTAATCCATTAGATTGTGAATATATTAATCGTTTTATAGATAAATTATATGAACTTAGGAAAGATAAGGGTCTTAGTAGGGAAGAGGCTAGAGAATTATTGCTGACTGATTATATGTATTTTTCATGTATGCTATTAAAAATGGGATATGCTGATGGAGTTGTATCTGGTGCGTGTCATTCTAGTTCTAATACATTAAGGCCTGCTTTACAAATAATAAAGGCTAATGAGAATAATAAATTAGTATCGGCTTTCTTTTTAATGGATGTACCTAATTGCGAATATGGTAGTAATGGGGTGTTTATATTTGCTGATTCGGGTTTAGTTCAATATCCTAGTTCTAGAGAATTAGCTTTAATAGCCGGTACTTCAGCTGATAGTTTTAAAATGTTAGTAGGGGAAAAGCCAGTAGTAGCAATGATATCTCATTCTACTAAAGATAGTGCTAAAGGAGATAGTATAGATAAAGTAAAAGAAGCTGTGTCTATTGCTAATAGTTTATATCCAGAATATGTAATAGATGGAGAATTACAAGTAGATGCTGCTATAGTTCCGGAAGTGTCTAATGTAAAAGATAAAGATGGTATAGTAAAAGGTAAGGCTAATGTTTTAGTTTTTCCTGATTTAGATAGCGGTAATATTGGATATAAATTAGTTGAAAGATTAGCTAAAGCTAAAGCCTATGGCCCTATATGTCAGGGATTAGATAAACCTGTTAATGATTTATCTAGAGGTTCTAGTGTAGAAGACATAATTGGTGTGATCGTAATTACATGTATGCAGGCGATAAATAATAAAAAAGAAATTAATAAATAGTATATAAATTTCTTTTTTTATGTGCTATAATTTAGTTATAGTAGGTGAATAAGATGAATAAAAAAGGATTTACTTTAATAGAATTATTAGCAGTAATATTGTTACTTGGGCTTATTGTAGGTATAAGTTCTCCTACAGTAGTGACAGTAATAACTAATATAAGAAGTAAAAGTAATGATGTATCATTTCAGGGTATAAAGAATAGCGCTGATTTATATATTAAAGAGAATATAGAAGATACTAAATGGGTGATGGATCCTAGTACTAACAATGAATATACTTGTGTAAATGTAGTTGAATTAATAAATAAAGGATATATAAAAGAAAGTTCAGTTACTGAATATAAAGAAAATGTAGTAAAAATAACAAGAGATTCTAATACTAAGGCAA
>CACXFI010000100.1 GCA_902766875.1 uncultured Erysipelotrichaceae bacterium
AATAATACTAAATAATAATCATATAGATACTTGTAGTAGTGATTTTATAATTATAGGAGAACCTAATAAAAATACAGTATCATATAACAGAAATTTAAGATATCCATATACAGAAAATAATACACAATATAGAGTTCTTAATAAAAATATTTGTAGAGAATTTGCTAAACAACTATGTAGAAGCGATAGCGAGGAATACCAAAGATTAGTAGATAGTATTAGTTATCGTGATCCATACTATTCTAGTGTTATAGAAGGAGGTACTTCTTTTGCTAATTCAATAAAAAAATTAGTAAAAAAATGCCAATAAAAAGATAGATTATTCTATCTTTTTTATTGACAATAAAATGTAAATATATATTAAAAAAATTATTTATATTTATTAATAATTCTACTTATGATAAAATATAATTAGAAAGTCGAGGTAAAATATGGAAAAGAAAGATTATAAGATACTATTTTTAATTGGTGGTTTTGTAATAGGAATAATAGTTGGAGCATCAATAATGTTCGGAATAATATGTTTATCTTTTAGATCTGCATCTGTTAATGGTACAGAAAATACTAATTGGTTTGTTAAAACATTTGGTAGTGTAGTAAAAGATGCAAAAGAAGAAGTGGAAGATATATTTGCTGATGAAATAGTAGAACAAAAAGAAGCGGAAGCAGAACGTAAAAGGAAACAAGAAGAAAGTAATGCAGAAGCAGAACAAAAATATAATGAGATTATGGATCAATATAAAGAAACCACTAAACAACTTGAAGAAGAAAGAAAAAAAATAACTGATGAAACAAATAGTAAATATACTGAAGATTAATTCAATACCCGGTTTCCAAGTTTAAATAGGGATAAATATGAATTAATTATTAAAAATTTATTAGAGATAATTGTTGAATTCAGTAAAAGCCATATATATTCAGTAAAAAATAAAGTTTATATAAACTTTATTTTTTTATTCTACAGTAACAGATTTAGCTAAATTTCTAGGTTTATCTATATCACAACCTTTACTTTTAGCTACATTATAAGCTATAAGTTGTAATGGTATTATATTAAGAATAGGTTGTAATAAATCAACAGTTCTATCTATTCTTATTAAATCATTATAAGAATCTTTTGGAATATCTATATCTTTAGTAGCTATAATAATAGAATAGGCACCTCTTGCAATAGTTTCTTTAATATTACTAATAGTCTTTTCAGCTATATCTTTATTAGTAACTAAACTAATGACAGGAGTATCATCTTCTATTAAAGATATAGTTCCATGTTTTAACTCCCCAGCAGCATAAGCCTCTGAATGGATATATGTTATTTCTTTAAGTTTTAAAGAAGCTTCTAAGACACTTGCATAATCGATATTTCTACCTAAGAAGAATATATCATTTTTCTTTTTCAATATTTTTGTTAAATAATTGTATTTCCTATCTAATAGGCTATTAATTAAGTTAGGAACTAATCTAATCTTATTAAATATATCTTTATCAATATTAATATTCTTTCTAATCGCTAAGCTTAATGCTAACATTGATAATATAAATACCTGTGTAGTATATCCTTTAGTAGTAGCAACAGCTACTTCTATACCAGCTTTTGTATAAATAACATCATCTACTTCTCTAGCTATAGAACTCTCTTCTACATTAATTATACCTAAAGTATGAGCACCTAATTCTTTAGCGATTCTAACAGATGCTAGAGTATCAGCCGTTTCTCCAGATTGAGATATCGCTATTACTAAAGTATTATTATCAATAAATAATTTCTTATATCTAAATTCTGATGCTATTTCCACATTAACTTCTATATCTGCATATTTCTCAATCATATACTTAGATACAACACCAGCATGATAAGCACTACCACAAGCTACTATAAATATCTTATTATATTTAGTATAATCTTTAATATTTTTTAATATCTTATCTTTACTATCATAATTTTTTATCAAATTATTTAAAATAATACTTTGCTCATTAATTTCTTTTAACATATAATGATCATATCCATTAATATCTCTAACACTTTTATCAATATTATATGTTAATATATCTTTACTAACTTCTTTTAAATTATTATAAACAGTAACCTTATCCTTAGTTATTTTAGCTATATCGTAATTATTTAATAACGTATATTTATTAGTATAATCTAAAATAGCAGGAACATCAGAAGCTATATAATTCTCATTATCTCCAATCCCTATAATTAAAGGACTGTTCTTTCTAACAGCATATAATGAATCATAATCATCATCAACAATAATTCCAAATGCATAGCTACCTTTAAATATACTATTACATTTATCTAAAGACTCAACTATATCTTTATTTTCTCTATACAAGTAATCAATATAAGCACAGGCTACTTCAGTATCTGTATCACTATTAAATTTATAACCATTATCAATTAACATATCTTTTAATTCTTGATAATTTTCTATTATACCATTATGAACTAAAGTAATATGCCCTTGCTTATGAGGATGAGCATTATTACTAGTAGCCCCACCATGAGTAGCCCACCTAGTATGACCTATCCCAATATTAGAACTATCTTTATCTTCTAATAATTTTTCTAAATTAGCTATTTTACCAGCTTCTTTGATAATTTTAATCTTATTATCTTTAACATAAGCTATACCAGCACTATCATAACCCCTATATTCTAGTGTTTTAAGGCCATTAATTAATCTTGGTATAGAATTCTTCTTACCTATATAGCCAATAATTCCACACATAAAACCATCTCCATTCTTATTCTAATTATATCTAATTTTATATATATTAGTCAAATATTTATTAAAATTAGTGTAAAGTATGTTATAATTATCAAAAGAGAGATGATTTAAATGAAAAGAATTTTAACTGGTTTACAGCCAACAGGTATTATTCATTTAGGTAATTACATAGGTAGCATTAAACAAATGATTGATATGCAGGATAAATACGATAGTTTTATCTTTGTAGCTGATTTACATGCTATAACAATACCTCAAGATAGTAAAGAATTATCAGATAATATAAAAAAATTAATAGCGCTTTATATAGCATGTGGTATAGACCCAAATAAGAATACTATTTTTATCCAATCAGAGAATATTTACCATACTAATATCTCATGGATGTTAGAATGTAATACTTATTATGGAGAACTATCTAGAATGACTCAGTTTAAAGATAAAAGTAGTAAAAATGCTAATTTCACTTCTGGACTACTTACTTATCCTGTATTAATGGCCAGCGATATATTAGCATATGATACAGATTTAGTACCTGTAGGTATTGATCAAAAACAACACGTAGAATTAACAAGAGATATTGCTATTAGATTTAACAATAAATATGGAGATACTTTTAAAGTACCAGAGCCTTATATGACCAAAGTAGGAACTAAAATAATGGATTTACAAGATCCATTACATAAGATGAGTAAGTCATCAGAAAATCAAAAAGGAGTAATTAGATTACTAGATGAACCTGAAATAATCAGAAAGAAAATTATGTCTGCTACTACAGATAGTGAAACTAGAATAATCTATGACCCTGAAAATAAACCAGGTATCTCTAATTTAATTAATATTTATTCTAGTATTACTAATATGAGTATTAAAGATATAGAAAATAAATTTAAAGATAATAATTACGGAGAATTTAAAAAAGAAGTAGCAGATGTTACTATAAACCTAATATCTGAAATACAAGATAAATACTATAAATTATTAAATAGTAATGAATTAGATAATATTTTAGATAAAGGAAGAGATAAAACTATAGAGATAGCTAAAGTAAAATATGAAGAAATGAAAAAGAAAATTGGATTATATAGATAAAAAAGAAATAACAATTAGTTATTTCTTTTTAAATTAATACCAACCGTACTCCCAAATATCGAAGTAATTAAAATAATAGAATAATATAATAATATATATAACTTAAATTTACCTATAATCATATTAATAATAAATAAAATTAATATAAATAATCCACCTAATTTTAAGCCTTCTAAATATCCTTTATTCTTGCTATTTTTACCTAATAAATAAGATGATACAAAAGTAGAAGATAATATCAATATAATTTTAAATACTTTTAAAATATTGCTATTAAATAGCCCTAAATAATCTAAAACAGTTAAAAATATTATCCCTATAACAATAGGAATAACCATATACAATAAATATTTAAAGTATTTTAACATATAATCACCTAATATTTTATATGTTTTTAAATAAATTATATGACATTAATTTACAAATAATTTATTTTATATTATAATAACTACTTGTTTGGTGGTGTTAACTATGGAAGAGTCAAATATTACTAATTTTAAAAAAGATAATTTTTCTATTTATTGTAACTATAATCCAGATAAAAAAACAACCATTATATCTAAAAAATATATAGATATTGATACCACCCATAATCTAAATTTATATATAGAGGATAACGATTATACTTTTGAATATGAAAAAAAGACAGATAAATTTCCATATCTTAATACCAGCTATTACATATCTCGTTATAATTCTAGTAATATTATTATGTTCGAATATCCTGGAATCATTAAAAATAAAGATAGATATGAAATATGCTTAATAACTGGTGATATAGACGAAGTAAGTAACAGCTTACAATTTAAAATAAAAGAAAATTCTAATACTCATGTAATAACTCAAGCAAAGAAAAATAATATTATATCTATAACTTATGAATCATTAAATGAAAAATTTGGAGTTTTTATTCATAATCACCTTAAACCCGATAGTGAAGAAAAAGTGTCTCAAATAATATTAGATATAAATGATAAAAAAATAGTATACGAACAAGATAATGAAAATGAAGCTATATATAAATTATTAGGTACAAAAGAAGAAGGATATAATACAGAACCTTTATATAGAAATTTAGGAAATGAAATAATAGATAAAGAAGGAAATATTGTTTTAACTGGTAATTATTCTTTATTCAATATATTTATAAACCCTTATATAGATAAAATAAATAATTATATTAATTTAATATTAGATAATTTTCCTAATATTGATAAAAATATCTTTAAATATGATAGTAGACTACTAAATAGGGGATATAACGATTATCTTTTCCCTAATATCGATAAAGATATACCAGTAAAAGATATTCTAAAAAAAATAAAAACTAAGAATGGAAGTATTTAAATGACAGAACCTATAATTAGATTAAAAAAAGATAACATGGCAGTAGAATATTATGAAGATGTACCTATAAGTGAATTCTTAGATGGAGTAAATCCTCATATTTATGATTCTAATAATGAAGAAGAAATAGATTATGATATATCTTTATCATATACTAAAAGAATATTAAATAAAAACAATATTTATCATGAATTTATTAATTTTACAGAATATCCAAGTTTATATAAAGGTATAGCTTATAAAAGAGTAGATCCTAAATATCCAGAATTATCTATTATGTTATATATGTATAAAAGTAATAATGATTATTATATAGAATATAAATATCCCATATCCTTTGAAGATAATGTCTTAATAGCAAGCGGATTTATAGATACCGCTATTAAAAATTATGATATAGAAATAAAAGATACCAAAGATATAGATGATGAAGAAAGTTTTGATTATGGTCTTGCCCTAACTTTTGATGATGGCCATATAAGATATGATTATAGTGGTGGTAAATTAAATAAAGGACTAGATTTTACTTTACTATCTTATGTAGAAAATTTAGATGAAGATACATTAGATTTATTTACAATAGGAGAAGAAGGAGATAAATGTCTAAATTATATAGTTAGAACTGATGCTATAGATTATATTTATTTAAAAAATTTAGAAACTAATATCGAATATCTTTATAAAGAAGTAGAATATGAAGTTAATAAAAGACCATTCTATAAATATCTGTTTTTAGCTAGATGTGAAGAAGGAACTATCTATGATGAACACAATAATGTAATAAGACAAGATAACATTACTATATATGACTTATATATCAAAAAATATATAGATAGAATAGAAGAATTTGAAAAAAATTATTTAAAACCATGTGGAATGCTAAAAGGATTCCCTGAAATAGATAAAGAATTATTTAGTTTAGATGATGAAATGTCCAAAAGAACTAATGATATATCTTATAGCAATAAAGAAATAACTCCTAGTAGTATTATAAAAGTATTAAAGAAAGATAATTAATGGGTGATATTATGAAACAATATAATACAAATAATGGAATATTAACATTAACATTAATACCAAATTATGAAATAGATAATAGAATAGTAGTAGCTCTAGTTAGAAATATAGAAAACCCTAATTATGATGAAACCCTAATTACTTATTGCGATAACGATTCCAACTTTCAAGGCTTATCTTATGTTAAAACATATAATGATAATACTAAAACAATTTTTAATATCAGAAATAATGAAAGTATATCTTATGAATATCAATATGTAGCCTATGATAAAGGATATTTCAATATTAGTGGTAGTTACGAAGATAATGGTAATAGCCAAAGCACCATTATAAAACAAAATGAAGAAGAAAGAATGTTTAGAAAATATCTTGATGATGATGGTGAAATTAATTATTTATTTAGTGATAATAAATATGACAATGCCAACTGCTATCATTTAATAGTACGTTATAATAACAAAACAAACGAAACAACATACAGCCTATATGGAAGTGAATATTATTTTGAATATTCTTCTCTTATAGAAGATGATTGTATAATAGAAGACTTCTTTGACGATAATAATCTAGTTCTAACATACGATGGAGCTACTGTATATAAAGGTAAATATGATTCAAAAGAACCAATAGATCCTGATAAAGAATTAGAAAGTATTATTAATGGAGAAACACCTATAGAAGAGGAAGAAATAGATTACGAAGAAATAGAATTTCTTTCTGAATATTATAAAAATAATGGCCATGGACCAATTTATAACAAGTATGTAAGTAAATACATAGAAGAAGTAGAATTTTATCTAAATGGCTTAAAATCTAGTTTCCCTAAAATAAATAAAATTATCTTTAGTAAAGATAAAGAATATTTAGAATCTATAAAAGAAGAACATCCTGATATTAATCTTAATAGATTATTATTAAATATTAATACTAATAACTTTATAGATAGTACTCTAAATAGCATAAAAGTTAGAATAAAAGAAAAATAAGAATGTAAACTAATATCATATTTATTTACATTCTTTTTTTCTTTTTGCTAAAATTAATATAGAATAGGAGTGAATATATGAAAAAAATAATATATATAATACCCATACTATTATTAATAATGCTATTACATAATCCTACAAGTACTACAATAGTAGAATCTAATAAGTATAAAACACCTGCTAATCCAGCCTTTGATGATGATAATTTCTATAAATGTATAACTGATAAATTAGGAGTATCAGAAGATACTAATGTAACAGATGAACAACTAGCAAGTATTACTGAATTATCTTGCTATAATTATAGTGATGATTCAACTAAAATATCAAGTACTAAAGGTTTAGAAAAACTAACAGGATTAACATCTTTAACTCTATCTAATCATAATTTTACAAGTATAGATGTAAGTCATAATACAGCTTTAACAAATTTGGATTTATCTTCTAATCAATTAACTAATATAGATGTAAGCCATAATACAGCTTTAACATCTTTATATTTAGAAAATAATCAAATAACAAGTCTAGATGTAAGCCATAATACAGATTTAACAAATTTAGCTTTATCTAATAACCAATTAACAAGTATAGATGTAAGTCATAATACTAATTTAAAATATTTAGAAATAGATGAAAATGTTGAAGTAATAGGTGAAAGTGAAAATATTAATGTATATTATGTGCCTAAATATATGTTCAACAATAAAATATTAGAATTTAATGCTGATAATATGAAAAAAGGTATATATGAATATACAATAAAAATAAGTAATAGTATTGATAAATTGGCTGTAGGATATGATGAAAATAATAAAGCTTATTACTATAACTGTGAGGATGAGACAATACTATGTGGTGGATATTATATGCTTATAATGACCATTAGTGAATTATCAAATAATAGGATAACATTAAATGGTAATGTGCCAGATTTAATATCATATATAAATGAGATTAACGAATTATGGAAAGAAGAATGTAATAATACATATCCATGTGATGTATATAAAGATAATGTATTGGTAGCACACAGTGAAAATTCAAACCACACTGAGTTATATAAAAATAATGAAACAATATTTTCCGTGGATTATAATAAAAAAATATATATTAAATTAGCAGATTTAGAAGTAGGAACCAATGTTTTAAAATTTATTATTGATGATGATCATATGTATACCATAAACATAATAAGAAGTGAAAAAGAATTAAATAATGATCCAAATAAGGAATTAAATGATATTATAAAAGACATAGTTAACAATAAAGAAAATGAAGTTATAAATTCTAATCCTAGTAGTGGTTTATTATTTAATGTTCTAGTTACTATCCTAGGTATAAGTATGATAGGGGTATTATATTATATATATTATAAAGGTAAAGTAAAGAGTTAATAAACTCTTTTTCTTTTTAATTAACATTATTGATGAATAATTAAATATATTATATAATTATTAAAAGGTAGTGATATTATGTTAGATATTAAAGATAATAGTATTTTAATAGTACCAAGTAGTATTAAAGAAAGTATTATAAAAGATATTAGAACTAAAGGATTATATAATATTAAATTTATGACTTTAGATGAAATAATTCATAAATTATATTTTGATTATAATAAAGAAACTATCTATTATTTAATTAATAAATATAATTATAAATATGATGTAGCTTTAATGTATTTAAATAATTTATATTATATAGATGATACTAATTATAATATAGATAAATTATCTAAATTAAGAAATATAAAAGAAGAACTAGATAATAATAATTTGCTTATATATGATGATTTATTTAAACATAGTTTAAAAGATAAAGAAGTAATAATATATGGATATAATAATTTAACTAAATATCAAAATAAAATAATAAATAAATTAAAAGAATATACTAATGTAAATATAATACCTAGAAATAATAATAATTATAAACATACAACTATTTATAAATTTAATAATATTGAAGAAGAAGTATCTTATGTAGCAGAGTCTATTTGTAATAATATAGATAATAATATTAATATAAATAATATAAAGATATACTATAACAATAAAGAATATGATAATTATATAAATAGAATTTTTAAATTATATAATATTCCTATAATTAATAATAATAGTTATTTATATTCTACTAGTATAGGTAAATATTTAATAGATAATCTAGATAAAGATATAAATATAACTATAAAAAAAATAGAAGATAATTTTAATTTAAATAATCCTAATCTATCTAAAATATATAATAAATTAATAAATATTTTAAATGAATATTATTTTATAGATAATTATTTAAATATTAAAGATATGTTAATACATGATTTAAAAACTACTAAAATACCTATATCTAATTTAGAAAACAAAGTATCTATTATAAATAATTTAGATAATATAGAAGATAGTGATTATGTATACCTAATGGATTTTAATCAAAGTGATATTCCCATAACTCATAAAGATCAAGATTATCTATCTGATAATATTAAAAAAACATTAGATTTAGATACTTCTAATGACTTAAATAAATATGAAATAGATAATAATATAAATAATATTAATAATATTAAAAA
>CACXFI010000101.1 GCA_902766875.1 uncultured Erysipelotrichaceae bacterium
TAAACATTTCTTTACAGAAAGTAATTTAATCAAAAATAATATTCCTTTTACTACATACAACAAAGATAATATAAAAAAAGATATGATTATAATAAGAGGATTATCAATTAAAGATGATAATCCTGAAGTAATAAAAAGTAAAGAATTAGGTTTAAAAACATATTGGTATAATGAAATGGTAGGATTATTAAGTGAAAAATATAAAACTATATGTATAGCAGGTTGCCATGGTAAAACCACAACAACTGCAATGATGTCTCATACCTTAGGACCAGTTTTAGGTATGAATTATCTAATAGGAGATGGAACTGGATATGCAAATAAAGAAAATAAATATTTTGCTTTAGAATCATGTGAATACAAAAGACATTTCTTAAGTTATAAACCATATTATGCTATTATCACAAACATTGATTTAGATCATGTAGATTATTTTAAAGATATAAATGATGTCGTAGATGCTTATACTAGTTATGCTAATAACACTACTAAAATGGTTATAGTTTACGGGGATGATCCTTATACTAGAACTATGAATATAAATAAAAATATCATTTATTATGGTATTAAAGAAAATAACGATATAAAAGCTACAAATATAGAATATCATAAAGATGGAACTAGTTTTGATGTCATTATAAAAGATAAATTATATGGTAGTTTTAATATACCAATATTTGGAGAAGGCCAAATGTTAGATAGCCTAGCCGTAATATCAATAGCATATTTAGAAAATATAGATAGTAAAATAGTAAATGATAACTTTAGTACATTTACAGGAGCCAAAAGAAGATTTACAGAAACTATTATAGGTAACAATATCATAATTGATGATTATGCTCATCATCCTAATGAAGTAAAAACTACTATTAATGCCATAAAACAAAAATACCCAGATAAATTAATAGTAGCCATCTTTCAACCACACACTTTCTCGAGAACAAAAGAATTTGCAGATGACCTAGTAGAAGAATTTAATGCAGTAGATTATACCTATATATTAGATATACATCCTGCCAGAGAACGTCAAGAAGATTATCCAGATATAACATCAAATATCATTATAGATAAATTAAATAACGGACATCATATAAATATAGATGAAGCTAGTAAATTAGTAAAAAAAGATAATACTGTATATATTTTTATGAGTCCTAATGATATATCAAAATTAGAAGAAGATTTAAAAGAAATATTAAGGAGTAATTATGAATAGTAAAAATAAATTAATAATTGGAATAATTTCATTAATAGCTGTAGTAGTAATTATAATAGTACTAGCTAATACCAAAACTGAAGATGGAACCATGTTAAATTTTGTGGGTTCAGATTATAGACAAGCAGAATTTTTTGCCAATCAATATAATTTAAATTTTAATATAAAATGGGAAGAATCAAGCAAATACGATAAAGGAATAGTCATAAAACAAAGTATTCCTAAAGGAAAAGTAGTAGAAGAAGGAGAAAAATTTGAAATAATTGTTTCCAAATAAAAAGAATAGGTTAACTATTCTTTTAACTTGTAGTAATTTTCTTAGATAAATGGTATAATTATAAAGGAGTTGTTAATTATGAAAGTTAAATATACATTATTACATCAAGACAAAAATTGTAAAGCTAGATATGGAACATTAGAAACTAACTATGGGACATATGAACTTCCTATATTTATGCCTGTAGGAACACAAGCAACAGTTAAAACATTAGATATAAGAGATGTAAAAGAAATAAATTCAGCTGTTATTTTATCTAACACATATCATCTATGGTTAAGACCAGGAGAAGATATAGTAAATAAAGCAGGAGGCCTTCATAAATTCATGAATTATGATGGTCCAATACTTACAGATAGCGGTGGCTTTCAAGTATTCTCTCTAGCTAAACCAAAAGATATTTCAGAAGAAGGAGTAAAATTTAAAAGCCATATCAATGGTGAAAAATTATTCCTAACACCAGAAAAATCTATTGAAATACAGAATAAATTAGATAGTGATATCGCTATGAGTTTTGACGAATGTCCTCCAGCCAGTGCTACTTATGAATATATGAAAAATAGTGTAGAAAGAACTCTAAGATGGGCTAAAAGAGGTAAAGACGTCTTCAATAATCCAAGACAATCATTATTTGGTATAGTGCAAGGTGGTTACTATAAAGATTTAAGAAAATTTTCAGCCGAAGAAACAGTAAAAATAGGCTTTGATGGTTATGCCGTAGGTGGAGTTGCCAATGATAGAGAAAGTAAAGAAGATATGTATAAAGCAATAGATTATTCAATTCCATACTTACCAGAAGATAAGCCAAGATACCTTATGGGAGTAGGAGAACCAGTAGATATTTTTGAAGCAGTAGAAAGAGGAATAGATATGCTAGATTGTGTCTTACCAACTAGATTAGCAAGACATGGTCATGCCTTTACCAAAGATGGAAAAATAAATATTAAAAATGCTAAATATAAAGAAGACTTTACTCCCATAGATAAAGAATGTGATTGTGAGTGTTGTAAACATTATACAAAAGCTTATATTAGACACTTAATAATAGCAGAAGAAACATTAGGTCAAAGATTATTATCTATTCATAACTTAAGATTTTTAATTAGTATAGCCGAAAATATAAGAAAGTCCATTAAAGAAGATAAATTCTTAGATTATAAAAAAGAATTCTTAGATAGATATAATAAGGTGAATAAATAATGTTTGATTTTAAAGATAAAGTAGCCTTAATTACAGGTTCATCTAGAGGTTTAGGTAAAAGTATAGCTCTCAATTTAGCCAAATATAACTGTAATATAGTAATAAATTATTTAAATAGTAAAGAAAAAGCTTTAGAATTACAAAAAGAAATACTATCTAAATATAAAGTAAAATGTCTATGTATAAAAGCTGATATATCTAATGAAATAGAAGTAAAAAATATGATAGACGAAATAATAGAAGAATTTAATCACATTGATATTTTAGTAAATAATGCCAGTATCGCTATAGATACAACATTTGAAGATAAAACAGTATCTAATTTCAAAAAAATATTAAATACCAATCTAATAGGTACCTTTATAGTATCTAAATATGTATCAAAATATATGAATAAAGGATCAATTATTAATATAAGTAGCACTAATAGTATTGATACTTATTATCCATATAGTATGGATTATGACTCCTCAAAAGCAGGAATTAATATCCTTACCAAAAATCTAGCTATAGAATTAGCACCTAATATCAGAGTAAATGCTGTAGCCCCAGGATGGATTAATACCGATATGAATAAAGATATGGATATTGAATTTAAAAATAAAGAAATAGATAAAATATTATTAAAAAGATTTGCTAATCCCGATGAAATAGCTAACACAGTAGCATTTCTAGCTAGTGATTATGCAAGCTATATAAATGGAGAAATAATAAGGGTAGATGGTGGTATAAATAATTAATTACTACTAGGAAAGGACAATTATGAAAACATTAAAAAAGACAATTAGATTAAAAGAAATAGAAAGATTATTTGATAAAAAAGGATGTACAGAAAATTTTAGACCAGATGTAAAAAAAAGACAATATAAAAGATTAGTATATAGATCTTATTTAAGAAAGAAAGAAGAAAGTTAATGAATAAAAATATAATTAATTTAGTTAATGAATCTGAATTAGAACTTACAGATATATATAAAGATATTGATAACTTATGCTACAAAAATAGTGAAAAAGTATTACAAGCTTTTTGGAATAATAACGTTACAGAAAGCGTATTTAATTCTACTACAGGTTATGGATATAATGATTTAGGAAGAGATGTAATAGAAAAAATATTTGCTGAAGTCTTAGGTGGAGAAAAAGCTTTAGTAAGAAGCCAATTTATATCAGGAAGTCATGCTCTTACAGTAGCTTTATTCGCTTATCTAAGACCAGGAGATAACCTATTATCCATAACAGGAAAACCCTATGATACTCTAGACGAAGTAATAGGTATTAAAGATAATCCAAGTAGCCTAAAATCATATAATATTAATTATTTAGAAATAGATTTAATAGATAATGATTTTGATTATAATAAAATAAAAGAAACTATTATAGGTAATAAAATTAAATTAATAGAAATACAAAGAAGTAAAGGCTATTCTACTAGAAAAAGTATAACAATAGATAAGCTAAAAAAAGTAATCAAATTCATAAAAAACATAGATAATAATATAATAATTATGATAGATAATTGTTATTGTGAATTTGTAGAAGATAAAAGCCCACTAGAAGTAGGAGCAGATATCATAGTAGGATCATTAATTAAAAACCTAGGTGGTGGCATAGCCCCTAATGGTGGATATATAGTAGGTAGAAAAGATTTAGTAGAATTAGCTGGAGAAAGATTAACATTACCAGGAGAAGGAATGGAAGTAGGTCCAACTCTAGGTATAAATAGATATATATTACAAGGATTATATAATGCACCTCATGTTGTATCATCTTCCTTAAAAATAGCTATCTTAACTAGCAAAGTATTAGAAAAATTAGGATATGAAGTAGAACCTAAATATAATGATAAAAGAGCTGATATAGTCCAAAATATAATATTTAAAGATAAAAATAAACTAATTAAATACTGTAGGGGTATTCAATCAGCCTCTCCAATAGATTCAAATAGTACTCCAATACCAGATGATATGCCAGGATACACAGATAAAGTAATAATGGCAGCTGGCACTTTTATCCAAGGATCATCTATAGAACTATCTTGTGATGGTCCTATTAGAGAACCATATATAGCCTACCAACAAGGAAGTATTACCTATGAATATGGTAAAATAGTTCTAATAAAAGCTATAGAAAATTTAGAGAACTAATATAGTTCTTTTTTTGTTACTTTAAAGTGTATTAATAAACTATTAAGTATAACTTATTGAATTAGAAAAATAAGTATGATACTATAATTATAATGTTATAAATATGAGGTGATACTATGAGTAGTAGAAAAAAATATACTTATGATAAACTAAGAAAAATAGGTATAAGTGATGATATTATAAAAGACTTATATAAAGAAAAATTAACTAAAGAAGAAGTAGATATAATAATAAATAGTAATTATCCATATGATATATGTAGATTATTTATTAATAAAAAATTCAGAGAATTAAAAATAAATAAAAATACTATAATCTCTTTTATAAATGATAGTGAAAAACAATATCAAGCTTATTATGCATCTATGGCTGCTATTAATAATGATGTTTTAGATAGTGACAAAATACTTTCAATAATCTATAACATAACCAGATCTAAAAAGCCGGATTATGCTAAAACAGCTTATGAAATAGGAATAGATAAAGATATATTAAATACAAAATATCCTAATATAGCTACAGCTATGGCCTGTAATGGGGCATCTAAAGAAAAAATATACAACTTAGTATATAACGATGTAAAAGATAATAATAAAGATAATAAAATTATTAAAATAAAAGATTATAAAAAATAATAAATTTATACATAAAAAAGAGGTAATATTATGACAGAAGTAAATAAAATTAAAATATTTGATTTAATAGTAAATTGTGATAATAAATTTAAAGCTGAAGTAATATTAGCTCTTTTAAGAAGCAGACATAATCTTAATGACAGTGATTTATTTGAACTAATTGATTTAATTTACTCCATTAATGATGAATATAAATTATCTTCATTAAGTAAAATAACTAGTATTGATAGCATTTTAAAACATGATAAATCATTAGATATATTCAAAATAATAGATGATTGTAATGATAGAAAAAATATTGATAATATCTTAAGATTATTAGAAAATAAAACAATAGTAAATAATGACTATGTTATAGAATTAATTAAAATAATTAATAAAAATATGCCAGATGATATTTCATTTATGGTATTTGATACTGCTAATAAATTAGCCTGTCTTAAAAATAAAAATATTGTTGAATATACTGATATAGTATCAAAAGCAGTTAATCCTAATGCTGCCTGTATGGCTAATATAATAGTAACTAATGAAGAATTATATTCATACCCTTATCTAAAAGATATAGCTATTATAATGAGTCAATGTGAAGATGATAATAAAAGCAGAGACATGTATAAAATAATAATGAATTTAAACCAATATAGTGAACTGTATGGCCCAAAAAAAGCATTAAATATGATTAAAGATATAAATAGTACACCTAATAATAACAAGTTAGTATTAGCAAAAACAATAAGAGGTACCAAAAATGGAAATTAAAGATAAAGATAAAATTATAAATTTACTAATTAATTGTGAAACAGTATTCCAATTTAAAGAAGGACTAAAACTATATTTAAATGAAGATTTAAGAAATAAAAAAGAATTATACGAAGTAATAAAACTAATAACTAGTATTAAAGATAATAGACAATGTCTCTATACCTCATTTGTAGCTAGCCATAAATGGGTATTAAATAACGATAATTACTTAGAATTAGTTAAATTAATGGCTACTGCAAAAGATGCAACCAAAGCTTGGTTAATACAGCAAGTAATAACAAACTATGATATCATAAATATGGATAAACAATTAGAATGTGCTAAATTAGTATATAATACTAAATATAATAAAAGAGCAAGATACATATCTGATACCCTAACAGATAAAAGATTAATAGATATAGATAAAAATATAGAAATAGCTTATCTTCTTAAAAATACTAAAGAAATATTTCTAGATAATGCCTATAAAATATCTAGTAATGAAGATGTCATAAATACTGGAGAAGTAGCTAGTCTAACCAGAATGGCAAAATCTGGTATAGATATAAAATATATTAATATGTTAATACCTATACTAAATAAAAACAAAATCAAGAAACGAGTAAAATAGAGGTGTAGTAATTTGAATGTCAGAGATAGATATGATATAGCAACCATGATAGCAAATACTAAAGAAAAATATAAAATAGAATTTGCTATAAGAACATTACTAGATAGTAATACTATATCTTCAAAACATATAAAAGATATAATAGAAATAATTCTAAATTCTAAAAATTACTATCAAGCTAGATATGCCTATATTATAGCAGTAAATAGTACAGTAAGAGAAAGCAACAAAGTACTAGAATTAATTAAATTAGTCACTCAAGAAGAAGATATATATAAAATAGAATATTCATCACTAGTAGCTAGAGCAAAACAAGTAGTAGATAGTGGTAAAGTACTAGAATTAACTAAAATAGTAACCCAAGCTAAGACTGAAAAAGAGGCTATAAATATAGCCAATGTAGCCAGAAATTTTAAAGTTTTAGATAGTAAATATACTATAGGTCTCACTAAATTAGCCCAAAATGGTATTGATCCTGATAGAATATATAAATTACTAGAAATAATAAATAATAATAAAAGAAAAACACTAGCAAAAGGTAAATATAAAATATTAAGAAATAAAAAGGAAGTAAATAATGAAAGATCTATCAATAATAGAAACAGCTTTTAATAAAAATAATAACTCCCAAGAATTAATAAACAATATTTATTTAGGTGAAGTTGCTAAATTGTATAGTAATAAATCCAGTAATCTAGATCAATTATATATAATTAATAACAAAAAGAAATTAACTTGTGCCGATATATACGAAATAATAACCAGTAAATACCCAGAATATATATCACAGTTAATAATAGAAAATAAAGCTAATAATAAACTAAAAAATGAGGATATATTCAATAAAATAATAAGTATAATAAATAACTGCAAAGAAGAATATCAAGCTTTTGGAATAGTATTTTTCATAACTCAAACCGAAAATATTGATACTAACTACTTACTAAAAATAAGTCAAATATTAAGTACAACAAATACTATTCCCAAAATGTATTACACTCTTAAATTAGCTATTATTTCAAGTAGATTTATTAGTAATAAAAAAACAACTGAATTAACCAAAATAATATCTAATTCTCTTACCGATAATCATGCTAAATATATTTATGACATAACAAAAAGAGACCTCAAAGAATCTAAAAATCCTATAAAAAAAGCTTATAAAGCCAGCAAAATTAAAAAATTAGAGCTAAATAAAAATCCTAATATTTACCTAACTAATTAGGATTTTATTATTTTAATAAATTTTATCACATTTTCCTTTATAAAATCCTAAATTTATGATAAAATGTACTTGAAGAAAAAAGGAGAGTTATATGGAAGAAATTATTACTAACACAGAAAATAAAATGAATTTATCTATTGAAAATATGGAACAAAAATTTATTAATGTAAGAGCAGGCCGTGCTAACGCCAGTATCTTAGATGGAATTATGGTCCCTTATTACGGAGTACCAACCCCAATTAATCAGATAGCTAATATCTCTATACCAGAAGCTAGACAATTATCAATTAAACCATATGATAAATCTGCATTAGGCGATATAGAAAAAGCCATCTTTGAAGCAAATATAGGACTTACTCCTAATAATAACGGAGAATCAATCTTTCTAACTATACCAGCCCTAACAGAAGATAGAAGACGTGAACTAGTAAAACAAGTTAAAGGTATAGCAGAAGATACTAAAATAGCTCTAAGAAATATTAGACAAGATGCTAATAACGACATCAAAAATCTAGAATTACCTGAAGATGATGAAAAAAGAGGTAATGAAAGAGTTCAAGAACTTATCAATAAATATAATAAAATAATAGATGAAAAATTAAAAGAAAAAGAAGAAGACTTAATGAGTATATAAGATAACGGGAGGTTATATTCATGGTTGAAAGAACTACAAATTACAATATTACTAAAATAAATAATAAAAAAGTCTTTGTTCCTAGTAAAAAAGACTTATATATAATGCAAGATTTGGGAGTAAATATATATAACTATTTAATATGTAAGGCTATAGATACATTAGTTTTAGAAAATCCAAAAGGATCAATTTTAAAAGAATATAAAGAATATGATAGAGATATAGTAGAATTTATATGTAAAATATATCCTGAAGAAACTAAAAATATAGCTAAATATTATCGCTATAGCCTAAGTAAAATTGCAACTGACCTTGTAAATAAATCTAATGATACATCAGTAACAACAATTGATAATCTAGTAGCATTACACGATAAAAATATAGTATTACAAAATATTGATGAAGTACAAATACTAGATTCAGTAATTAATAGATTAGCTCTTAAATTACCATTAATGCCAGAATATAGATATGAATATAAAGAGCCTAATATTTGGTTAGATACAATCTTTTCAGGAAATGTTATAAAGTGGTTAGAAGAAAGATATTGCAATTTAAGCTTCGCAAACTTTGAAACAAAGAAAAAATTATCAGAAATAGAACCATATTATGCATTAAAAGATTATGTCGATTATGGTGAAAATTATCTCCTAACAAAAGGAATAACAGCATATTTAAAAAGATACGGAATGACAAATTATTATAATCAAGACTATATTGGGAATTGTAATTTAGATAATCCAAATAACAAAGTAAAAACATTATCAAGAATAATAAATAAATCAGATAGTTTTAAATAAAACAATAATAAGAGACTAGTAATATTAGAGATGTTTAATAGAGAGTTGATGATAGTGGAATATCAATAAAATATCTAATATGAATTCACTCTTTAGTTTTAAATGGTAACGCATTATAGTTAAGAGAGTATAAGAAATTATAAAAAAAGGTGGTACCGCGGCTTTTGTCGTCCTTTTATGGTACCATCTTTTTATTTTTAGGAGGAATATGAAATATAAAATAGATTATTTATTACAATACATATCACATCAAGAACTAAATAATATTTTAGATAGATATAACGAATATACTCTAAAATCATTAGAAGATGAACGAGTAATAGTTTTAAATAATATAAGGTACCTAATAAAATATGGAGTATCAAATATTAATGAAGTAATCGAAAGAAATACCGAAGACTTTTTAGAAGATGAACAATCTTTCAGAAATAAAATTAAAAAATACGAAGAAAAAATGACAAAAGAAGAAGTAATACACTTATTAGAAAATAAATAGAAAGGATTAATATTATGAATAAAGAAAATATAGAATTATTAATAAAAGAATTATTAGAAAAAATAGATAATTCAACTACAACAGAAGAATTAAATAATATTAGAGTTGAATATACAGGTAAAAAAGGCAAAATTACCGAATTATCAAATAACATGAAAAATATTCCCAAAGAATCAAAAAAAGAAGCTGGAATATTATTAACAAAACTAAGAAATACTTTCCAAGATAATTATGATAAAAAATTAAAAGAAGTAAAAGAAATAGAATTAAATAAAAAACTAGAAAAAGATAAAATAGATATTACCCTACCTAGTACTAAAATCAAAAGAGGCAGTAAACATCCAATGAGTTTAACTATAGAAAGAGTAGAAGACTTATTCGTATCTATGGGATATGATGTGGTAAGTGGACCCGAATTAGAGACAGATGAATACTGTTTTGAAAGATTAAATCTCCCTAAAGGTCATCCTGCCAGGGATATGCAAGACTCTTTCTATATAACAGAAGAAAATCTCCTTAGAACTCAAACATCATCAGTTCAAGCTAGATACATGATGAATATGGAAGAGAAAAAACCAATAAGAATAATAGTGCCAGGAAAAACTTATAGAAGAGAAGATGATGCTACCCATTCACCACAATTTTCACAAATAGAAGGATTAGTCATAGATAAAAAAGAAAATAACATTTCCTTAGCAGACTTAAAAGGTACACTAGAAATATTTGCCAAAGAAATGTTAGGTGATAACCTTGAACTTAGATTTAGACCAAGTTATTTCCCATTTACAGAACCATCATATGAAGTAGATGTAACATGCTTTAAATGTGGAGGTAAAGGATGTAATCTATGTAAACAAACAGGTTGGATCGAAGTATTCGCAGCTGGTATAGTACACCCAAACGTTCTAAAAATGAATGGCTACGATCCTGAAGAATGGGGAGGATTTGCCTTTGGCCCAGGATGGGATAGAATAACCATGTTTAGATACGGTATTCCTGATATAAGACTAATGTATCAAAATGATATAAGATTCTTACAACAATTTGATAGAAAGGATAGTGATTAAATATGATATTATCAAGAAAAATGATAAATGATTACATCGATTTAGATCCAAAACTATCAATAAAAGATATAGCCGAAGATATGACCAGAGTAGGTAATGAATATGACTCATGTGGTCCACTAATACAAGCAACCAATCTAACAATTGGAAAAATTATAGAATGTAAAAATCATCCTGACAGTACCAAACTACATCTATGTAAAGTAGATATTAAAACAGAAGTATTAGATATAGTTTGTGGTGCACCTAATGCTAGAAAAGGTATCAAAGTAATAGTAGCCAAAGATGGCGCTGTATTACCAGATAAAATAATCAAAAAAAGTATAATTCTAGGTAGCGAATCAAATGGTATGCTATGTTCTCTAAAAGAATTAGGACTAGATAATAAATTTCTAACAGAAGAAGATTTAAATGGAATATCTGAACTACCAGAAGATGCTCCAATCGGAGAAGATCCAATTAAATACCTAGAATTAGATGATGAAATAATAGATTTTGAATTAACCGCTAATAGAGGAGATGAATTAAGTAGCTTAGGACTAGCCTATGAATTGGGAGCTATATATTCTAAAAAAGTAAAAGATATCAAACTGAATCATAAAGAAGTAAATAAAAATATTAAGGATGAATTTACTATAAAAGTCGAAACAGATAATTGCAAATTACTACTAGTAAAAAAAGTATGCAATTTAGAACTTAAAGAAAGCCCTAAATTCATAAAAAACAGACTGATAGCAAATGGCATAAGGCCTATTAATAATGTAGTAGATATATCTAATTATGTCATGTTAGAAACAGGCCAACCATTACATTTCTATGATGCCAATAAATTAGGAGATACTCTAATAGTAAGAATGGCAAACAATAATGAAAAATTAATAACCTTAGATAACATAGAAAGAACCCTAACAGAAACAGATATTGTAATTGCTAACGCCAAAAACCCAGTAGGTCTAGCTGGAGTAATGGGTGGACTTACAACCGAAGTAGAATCTGATACTAAAAATATCATAATAGAAGCTGCTATTTTTGACCCAATCCTAGTAAGAAAAACAAGTAAAAAAATAATAAGAAGCGAAGCTTCAAATAGATTTGAAAAAGGGCTAGACCCTAATAGAACTTATATGGCTATTGAAAGAGCCTGTCATTTATTAGAATTATATGCAAATGGTGAAACCGAAAAAGGAACTTTAGAATATAAAAATATAGATACAAATGATAAAACAATAACCATTACCAAAGATAACATTAATAACGTATTAGGAACAAATATAGATAATAATACCATCATAGATATCTTTACTAGACTAGGATTTACTTCCAAATTAGAAAAAGAAAATATTATTGTAACCGTACCAACTAGAAGATTAGATATAAATATTAAAGAAGACCTAATAGAAGAAGTAGGAAGAATCTATGGCATAAATAATATTAAAGGAAAATTACCAATATTAAATATAAAAAGAGGGACATACGATAAAAAAACAAGAAATCTTAGAAATAAATTAGTAGATTTAGGATTAAACGAAGTATTAACTCAAATATTCTTAAATAATGAAACAGCTAATATCTATAAAGACGATAATTACGAAATAGTAAAATTACTAGATCCATTATCAAGCGAAAAAGATTCACTAAGATATTCTATTATCCCTTCTTTAATGAAAGTATATGACTATAACAAAGCTAGAAACCTAAAAGACATATCCATATTTGAAATAGGTTCATGTTTTTATAAAAAAGATAATAATTATGGTGAGTATAACAAACTAGCTATTCTAATGACTGGAAGTTATTACAAAGAACTAGGTCATAACAAAAACGTAGATTTCTATATATTAAAAGGAATATTAGAAGAAGTACTAGATTATTTAGGATATCACGGAAGATACACATTTGAAGTAAAAGAAATACCAAACTATTTAAACCCTTATCAAAGTGCTACCATAAACCTAAACGGTAAATACATAGGATATCTAGGTAAAGTACATCCAACTATCTATAAAGAAGATATCTTTGTAGCAGAAATAAATCTAGATATATTAAACACTATAAGAACATCTAACCTAAAATATAAAGAAATAAATAAATATCCAAATATAAAAGAAGATTTATCATTTATAGTAGATAAAGACGTAACTGCTGAAGAAATGATGAAAACAATCAAAAAATTATCTGGTAAATATTTAACTAATATAGAAGTATTTGATCTTTATACCGATGATAACCTAGGTAAAGATAAAAAATCATTAGGATTTACCCTAACATTTGAAGACACAAAAAAGACCCTAACAGAAGAAGAAGTATCTGTTATAATAAAAAATATAGTGGAATCTCTAGCTAGCAAAAGAAAAGCTATATTAAGAGATAACAAATAGAATAGGAAGGTAAAAAATGAAAAACAGAAAAGATGGAAAAAGAATACAAGTAAATGGAATGGAACAAATCTTAATCGATTTAAAACCAAATAGGAATGAAGCAGATGTCTTTATAGACAAAGATATAGATGTAACAGAATTAAAACAATACCTAGATAAAAAGAAAAAAGAAGGAAAAGAATACACATTCTTTCATGCAGTAGTCCTAGCTATAGGTAAAGTAATATATAATAGAAACAAACTAAATAGATTTGTAGCCAATAGACACTTATATGAACACAATAATATAGTTATCTCTTTCGTAGCTAAAGTATCATTTGACGATAAAAGCGAAGAAGTAATGCTATTAATACCTATAGATGAAAAAGACAATTTAGATACAATAAGCAAAAAAATAAAAGATAAAGTAGATGCAATAAGGGTAAAAAAAGTAGATAAAAAAGGAGCAAATAGTGCTATTGATACATTAGGTAAATTACCTAATATCATAAGAGTACCATTAATTGGATTATTAAAAAGATTAGATCAATTAGATTTATTACCAGAATCTTTAAAACAAGATAACCTATATTATAGCAGTACCATAGTATCAAATATAGGTTCATTAGGAAGTGAAGCAATATATCATAACAATACTAATCTAGGTACAGCTTCTTCAATTCTTACAATAGGCAAAATTAAAGATAAAGAAGTAATAACAGAAAATGGTAAAAAAGAAATAAGAAAAATATGTGATTTTGGAATGAATTTTGACGAAAGAATAGCAGATGGATTTTATCTCATAAAATCAGCTAAATTATTACAACATATAATAAGTAATCCAGAATTGCTAGAAGAAGATGCTAATACAAAAATAGAATTATCAGAATAAGAGTATAAAAATGCTCTTTTTTCTTTTACCCAAAACAAAACAAATAAAAATATAATTAACTTAAAAGTACTAAATTAACTAATAAGATACCAAAAATAAAAGGATTTTAACTATAAAAAAACAATAATATAATTGAGGAGGTAAAAGAGTGAAAAAAAATTTAATAATTAAACAAGAATATAGTAAAGAATGTGGTAGTGCCTGTCTTCTTTCAATAATAAGATATTATGGTGGCAATACATCTCTAAATCATCTAGTAGAATTAACGAATACTGATAAAAATGGAACCAATTTCTATAATCTAACTGAAGCTAGTAAAAAATTAGGATTAGATTCAAAAAGTTATAAAATAGATAATATAGATAAAATATTCGAAATAAATAGACCATTTATTACCCAAGTCATTTTAAATAATTATACTCACTTTGTAGTAGTCTACAAAATAAAACATACCAAAGTAGTTATAATGGACCCGGGAAGTGGCAAAGTAATAATGAGTTTTAAAGATTTTTTAAATATATGGACTAAGTATATAATGCTATTTTCACCAAATAAAAAATTATCATATATAAAACCAAATAATTATCTAAAAGAACTTATAGTTAAAGTAATTAAAGATAATAAAATAATCTTAACTAATATACTATTATTATCTATTATATTTTCTATAATGACATGTCTATATGCGTTTTATTTTAAATATATAATAGATAAAATAACAACAACATATACAAGTAACATAGTAATAATAAGTATAATCTTCTTAATAATAGAAACAATAAAAAATATATCTAACTATAGTAGATATGAACTATTATTATACTTAAACCAAAAGCTAGATATGTCAATTATAATAAATACTTTCAATAAAATTCTTTTACTTCCTTATAATTACTATAAAAATAAAACAACAGGGGAAACAATAAGTAGAATAAATGATTTAGCAAGCATAAAAAATCTATTTTCTAAAATAATAATTAGTATTTTCCTAGATTTGATTATAACCATATCAGCAGCTATTATTTTATATAATATTTCTCCCAAAATGTTTAGTATATTATTAGTAATTATTATATTCTATATACTAATCTTTACTATATTTAAAAACATAATAATAAAATTAACAAATAGAAACCAAGAAAATAATGCCAAAATAAATTCGTTTCTGGTAGAAAATATAAATGGTATAGAAACTATCAAAGGATTACATATAGAAAACATAATAAAAGAAAAGTTCTCGAAATTATATAATAAATCTTTAAACGAAAATTTATTATATGAAAAAACTATAAATAAAGAAATATTTCTAAAAAATATAATATATTCATTAGGAACAATTATTTTAATTTTTATAGGAATTAAAGAAATATCATATAATAATTTATCGCCAGGATTATTCATAACATTTTATTCATTAAGTAATATCTTTTTAGAGCCAATAAATAATATGATAGAACTAGGTAAAAATTATTATTATTCAAAAAATTCACTTAAAAGAATAAATAATCTATTAGAAGTAAAAAGTATTAAATTTTTATCTAATAATCTTACACCATTAGGTAACATAAACATTAAAAACTTAAATTTTTCTTATAATAATCACGATTTAATACTAAAAGATGTAAATATAAATATAAAAAACAGAGAGAAAATTCTAATAATAGGGTCTTCAGGTAGTGGTAAAAGCACATTGCTAAAAATATTATTTAAGTATTATAATGTTAAAAGAAATATAATAAAAATAAATAATAGAGACATTAATGACTACCTTTTAAGTGATATTAGAAATAACATAAGTTATATATCTCAAAATGAAATAATATATACGAACACAATAAAAAACAACATATTACTAGATAGAAAAATAAAATATGAAAATTTTATAAATACTTGTAATATAACATACATAAATGATATTGTTAAAGATAAGTTCTTAGGATATGATACAATGTTAGAAGAAAATGGTTCCAATATATCAGGCGGAGAAAGACAAAGAATAATATTAGCAAGAACTCTACTAAAAAAAAGTAAAATATTACTTATAGATGAAGGATTTAGTGAAATAGATATAAATACAGAAAGAAAAATTTTAAAAAACATCTTTAATTCTTATAAAGACACTACATTCATAATAGTATCTCATAGACTAGAGAATATGGATTTATATGATCAAGTACTAAAAATACAAAATGGAATAATAGAAAATAATTTAACAAAAAAATCCCTATACAACAAAAATATATATGATTATTAAAATCAATAATAAACACATTAATACAAATAAATATAAAAAGCAATATAAAAATAAAAGGAGGTATAAATGAGAGAGTTAAATAAAGAAGAAAAATTAAATATAAATGGAGGCGCAGTTCATTGGGGGATTTTATCAGCAATAGGTGGAGCAATAACCTTTATAATTGGTTTATTTGATGGAATATATAACCCCAATGCCTGCAGATAGGAGGTATTATGAAAGAACTATCAAATAATGAAAAATATAAAATAACAGGTGGAGCAATAAGTACTACTATAATAAATTCGGTAGCAAGACTTATA
>CACXFI010000102.1 GCA_902766875.1 uncultured Erysipelotrichaceae bacterium
TATCTAGAAAAGGTAAATGGATAATAATAGAATTAGATAATTATTATTTATTATCTCATCTTAGAATGGAAGGAAAATACTTCTTTAAAACAAGTAATGATGAAATACTAAAACATGAACATGTTATATTTAAATTAGATAATAATACCGAACTAAGATATATGGATGTCAGAAAATTTGGGAAAATGTGGTTAATAGAAAAAGATAAAATAAATGATATCGGCCCATTAAAAGAATTAGGTTTAGAACCATGGGATAAAGATCTAACTCCTAAATACCTAAAAGATAAATTCAAAAACAAAAAATTACCCATAAAAACCCTATTACTAGATCAATCCATAATAACAGGTATAGGTAATATCTATGCTAATGAAATACTATTCATGTCTAAAATAAATCCTCTAGATACTCAAGATAAATTAACAACTAAAGATTTACAAAATATTATAGATAATACCAAAAAAGAATTAGAATCTGCTATCAAAAAAGGAGGTACCACTATTAGAAGTTATACCTCAGTAGATGGAGTCCATGGCTTATTTCAACAAGAATTATATGTCCATGGTAAAGAAAATAACAAATGCCCAAACTGTAACTCTAATATATTAAAAATAAAAATAGGAGGAAGAGGAACCTACTATTGTCCTAAATGCCAAAAAGAAAGATAATATCTTGTTATCTTTCTTTTATTATGTTATATTAAAAATAGAATAAAGAGGTATTTATATGAAGTTGTATTATAAAGATAAAAGTATTGATTTAACTTTTACTCATAACCCTATAATTATGAAATATAAAGTAATGAAATTATATTATGCTTATTATATATTTGATTGTAATAGATATAGTTCTATAAAGAATAGATATAATATAGATATAATTATGGTAAATAAAGAAAATACTATCGTAGGATATAAACATGATATGCATATAAATACTGTCTATGAGAATAAAAAAGCTAATAATTGTATAGTTACTCCTGTTAATTATTTTAAGAGTATTAAAATAGGAGATAAAATAACTATAGAGTAGGAGTACTAATGAAAAAGAAAAAAAGAAAATTAAAAAAGAAAATAAAAATAATATTATTAATATTAATTATATTAGTAATAATTATTATATTATCAACAATTCTGTTGAAAAAAGATAATAAACCAATTACTAAGTCTAAATATAATTATAAAAATACCATATCTAATATCTTATCTTATAATATAGAAAATAATAATATAGATAATGATTTCTTAGTATGGATATATAATAATTATAATGAAGATGTATTAGATAAATTATCTAAATATTTAAAAGATAATGATTATAATGATAATATTTGGCATGATTTAACAGGTAATTCTTTTAATGTCCTAATAGATCTATATAAAGATAATTATAAAGAGAAAGATAATGTTAAAATAATAGATAAAAAAAGTGATAATACAAGTATTAGTTTTGTAGGAGATGTATCACTAGCTGATAATTGGTATATTATGCCTAAATATGATGAAAGAGGAAAGGGAATATATGGAATATTATCAGAAGATGTTGTAAATATAATGACAAGTACTGATATAATGGTAGCTAATAATGAATTTACAATAAGTGATAGGGGAACACCTATGCCAGGTAAATATTATACCTTTAGAGGTAGCCCTACTAGACTTAAAATATATGATGAAATGGGAGTAGATCTAGTAACACTAGCTAATAACCATGTCTATGATTTTGGTAGTGATGCCTTCTCTGATATGTTATCTTCATTAAAAGAACATAATCTTCCTTATATAGGAGCAGGAAATAACATAGAAGAAGCTATGAAACCATATTATTTCATAATTAATGGCTATAAAATAGCCTTTGTAAATGCTACTAGAGCTGAAAAAAATATTATGACTCCAGAAGCTACTGAAACAGAAGGTGGAGTATTCAGATGTTATGATCCAACTAACTTTAGTAATGTCATAAAAGAAACTAAAAAGAATAGTGACTATGTAGTAGCCCTAATTCATTATGGTAGGGAAGACTCACATGAATTAGAAGATGTCCAAATAGAAAGTAGTAAACAATATATAGATAGTGGAGCAGATATAATAATAGGTAGTCATGCTCATGTCTTACAAGGAATGGAATTTTATAAAGATAAATTAATAGTCTATAACCTAGGAGATTTTATCTTTAATAATGAAACTAAAGATACCGGTATATTTACTCTAAATATAGATAATAAAGGTACTATGTCTTATAAATTTATCCCCTGTAAAGAAGAAAATGAATATACATATCTTCTAAAAGATAATGATAAAATAGATGTAATAAATAAAATGAAATCATGGTCTATAAATATAGATATAGATAATGATGGTAATATAAAAAATAATTAGATATACTTATTATATCTAATTATATAATTATCTTTCTTAGTAGTTTTAACTATACTAATAAATTTATATTTACCATATCTTCTAATACTAAATATATCATTCTCTTTTAAATTATACCCACTATTAGTAAGTATATTATAATTCAAAATAATCTCTTTATTTTGAATTTTTTCTTTTATCTTACTCCTACTAGTATTAATAATTCTAGCAATAACATTATCTATTCTTAAACTAGATACAATAATCTCTCTAGTATCAAATTCCCTTCTATAATTACTAATATTATCTATACTAACAATACTTAACTTAACATTCTTATTACCTATCATATATAAATTATCTAATATAACTTTACTTATAGAGGACATTACAATAACATAATAATTATCCTTATCTATAATTATATCTCCAACATATTCCATATCTATATTTAAGCCAAATAAACTACCTAATATCTCATTATGTTTAAGAGTGTAATAGCTATCAATCTTAATAACATCTATCTTAGGAATATTATCAGTATATAATATAACTTTCTCACTATCAGGATATGGATAATATATTTTATATTCATTCTTTTTAAGTACATAAGATATATTATTTAACTTATTAAAATCTATAAACCCAGTATTCTTACCACACCTTAAATTATCAATATATTTCTTAAGTTTATATCTATCACTCTTATCCATAATATCCTCCAAGTAAATATATTATAACATATATAATTTACATAACCAATTATCTATGTTATAATCTGACTTGTGTAGGGAGTGTTATATGAAAGAGATTATTGTTGATAAAGAAGGGTATAACCAATATTATAAAGAACTAGAAAGATTAAAAAATATTAGTGATAATAATGCAGCTGTAGGTAGTGAAGCTTATAAAGATGCAATAGGTGACGGCTGGCATGACAATTTTGCCTTTGAAGATTCAATGAGAGAGAGTAGAACAATAGCTAATAAAATAAACAAAATGCTAGAAGAAGAAAAATATCTAAAAGTAATAGATGATAATAAAAAAGATAATAACATAGTAAATATAGGAGATACACTATCATTAAAAATTAAATATAATAATGAAGATTATGAAGAAGAAACATTAAAACTAACAGGTAAATATATACCAGATATAGATACTGAAATATCTCTAAATAGCCCTCTAGGTAAAGCTATATATAAACAAAAAATAAAAAGTACTATTTCATATAACATTAATGACTCAACAATAACTGTAGAAATAATAAAAAAACAAACTTAACGTTTGTTTTTATTACTATCAAAAGGTCCATTAGGAGTAACCTTAACTTTATTATCAAATTTATATTTATCACTAAAACCAACTATTGGAAGCATTACAAAAGGAAATATTGTCATAAGTACTGCAAAACCAGTATCTTTCTTAAACTTTTTAGCTATATTATAGTAACACACAAAAGTACCTATTATTTTAGCAAAGAATAATCCAATTGCAATATCAAATTGTAAATTAGGATCACTAAATCTAAAATTAATTGAACTTACTATAATAACTAAAAACCACCACCAATTTGCTTCAGCAATCTCAACAAGAACCCAATATCCATAAATTGGTACAATACATTCCCAACCTTTTTTACCAGCTTTCTTATATACTTTCCAATTACCAATTATACCTATAATAAATAATATTAATACTAATACGATAATAAAAATAATAAAACCAGATATATGCATAGATAAAAACTCCTTTCGGCTATATTGTAACATATTTATTAAATATTGCAAATAAAAAAGCTTAGTAAACTAAGCTTCTTCATCTACTTTTGATCCACAACTAGGGCAGAATTTTTCTCCATTAACAGGTCCACCACAGTTAGGACAGAATTTAGTACCTTCTTTTTTCTCTTCAGCTTTAGGTGCTTCACTAACAGTAGCAGCGCCTTCTTTATTAGTATCAAAAGGTCCATTAGGTGTAACAGCTACACTACTATCAAATTCATAGCTCTTACCAAAAGCAAGCATTGGAATTAAAACTACAGGAAATATTGTCATAAGTACTGCAAATCCAGTATCTTTATGGAATTTCTTAGCAATATTAAAGTTACATACAAAAGTTCCAAATAAAGTTGCTAAATATCCTATTCCAGAAAGATGACTATCCACATTAGCTAGTAAAGTACCACCGATAACAACTAAGAACCACCACCAGTTTAATCCGGCAATTTCTACAAGAACCCATTGACTATAGAAAGGTACAATAGCCTCCCATCCAGCTTTACCTGCTTTCTTGTATAGTTTTACTTCTGCAATGATCATAAATACAGCAACTGCAACAAAGATAACACATAAAACTATAATCATACCAACAGCTAGTCCTCCAAATACTCCAGCTGTATTACCTGTAGTAGTAAGATCATAATCATAATAATCGTACATCAAATTCACTCCTTCCTATCCTAATTATAATATAACTTTATTATTATAGCAATAACAAATTAGACAAAATATGATATAATTTTTATAAAGAGGTGTCTTATGAAAAAAATAGTAGTAATAGGAGCAGGAGCATCAGGCCTAGTAACAAGTATTAAAGCATCTAACAA
>CACXFI010000103.1 GCA_902766875.1 uncultured Erysipelotrichaceae bacterium
TAAAAAAACATTAGATTTAGATACTTCTAATGACTTAAATAAATATGAAATAGATAATAATATAAATAATATTAATAATATTAAAAATTTAACCATTACTTATAAATTAAATGGAAGTGATGGAGTAAGTTATTTATCTAGTTTAAATGATTATTTAAATTTAAATATAGAAGAATGTAGAATAAATTATAACTATTCTAATATTCATAATAAATTACTATTAGGAAGTAAAATAGATACTTATATAAAGTATAATGATAAAGATGATGATTTAGATATATTATTTAATACTTATCCAAATTTAGATTATAATACCTATGATAATACATTTACTAATATAGATAAAGAATTATTAAAAGATTATCTAAATCATAAATTATCATTATCTTATTCAACTATTAATGATTATTATCATTGTAGTTTTAGATATTATATATCTAATATCTTAAAATTAAATATTTATAATGAAACATTTATGACTATTTTAGGAAATACCTTTCATTATATATTATCTATATGTTTTGAAAAAGATATAGATATTAATAAAGAATATAATGATTATATTAGTAAAGTAGAGTATGAATTTACTAATGAAGAAAAATATTTCTTAGAAAGTTTAAAAAAAGAATTAATATTTATAATAGAAACTATAAAAAAACAATATCAGTATAATACATTAAATAATACTTATTATGAAGAAAAAATAATTGTAGATAAAAGTACTAAAGATATGGAAATAATCTTTAAAGGTTTTATTGATAAATTAATGTTAGATAAAGATGAATCTCTAGCTAGTATTATTGATTATAAAACAGGTAATCCTAATATTGACTTAAATAATTCAATATATGGAATGGATTTACAATTACCAGTATATATCTATTTAACTAAAAATAGATTCCCTAATATTAGAATAGTAGGATTCTATTTACAAAAAATACTAAATACTAAAATAAAGAAAGAAGACAAAAAATCATATATAGAATTAAAAGAAGATAATTTAAAATTACAAGGATATACCAATAGTGATGAAAATATAATTAAATTATTTGATTCTAATTATAAAGATAGTAAAGTAATAAAAGGAATGAAAGTATCTAGTAAAGGATTATCATCTAAAAAAATATTAGATGACACAAAAATAGATAAATTATATATTATTGTAGATAAAAATATTGATAAAGCTATAGATAATATAGTTAATGCTAATTTTAAAATTAATCCTAAAAGAATAGATGGAAATAATATAGGATGTCTTTATTGCCCTTATAAAGATATCTGCTATATGACAGAAAAAGATATAGAAGATTTAAAATCATATAAGAATTTAGAATTTTTAGAAAATGACTAATAAGAAGGTGAAATAATGCTAGTAATAATAATTATATTTTTACTTTTATCTTTAATACTTACATATTTAATAGATAAAAGAAAGAAAAAATCAAAAAAAATAGAAATAGATAATAAAAATATTATTTTAAATATTTTAATATATTTAGCAGTAGTATATTTCTTATCACAATTCTATAGTTTTAATCCACTAGAAATAGATCCAGTAGATGGGATTAAAATTAATCCCTATGTATCTATGATTAGTATGGTCTTACAATACTTAAATATATTATTATTAAATGATACTTGGATAAAACTAATAAAAGAAAGAAATAATACAAAATATGGTATATATATATTAACAATTATTTATAATTTTATAATTACAATAGGAGCTTATTTATTATATGTAGGATATACTGGTAATGAAATAGAAAAGATATATTCTAATATACCATTCTTTACTACTTTCAGCATAATTACTATTTATATTCCATATCTAATATATAATATAAATCTCTTAAAAATTATAAATAAGAAAAAGAGTGATAAATCATGATACCAACAAAACCTAAAGATGTAACTTGGACAGATGAACAATGGAGTGCTATTTATGAAGAAGATAAAAACATAATAGTCTCAGCAGGAGCAGGTTCAGGTAAAACTGCCGTTTTAACTGAAAGAGTTATAAGAAAATTAAAAGATAAAGTTAATATAAATGAATTATTAATACTAACATTTACTAAAGCAGCAGCTGCTGAAATGGAAGATAGAATTAGAAAAAAAATAAAAAAAGATAAAAGTTTAAAAGAACAATTAAACTTATTAGACAGCGCTTATATAACTACCTTCGATAGTTTTTCTCTATCAGTAGTAAAAAAATATCACTATCTAATAAATGTATCACCAAATATAGGCATAGTTGATTCAAGTATTATTAATATTAAGAAGGAAGAAATAATTAACGATATATTTAATGATTACTATTTAAATAATGATAAATCTTTCTTAAACCTAATAGATAATTTTTGTATAAAAGATGATGACTCTATCAAAAAATATATAATAAATATAAATAATAAATTAGATATGCTATCTAATAAAGAAGAATATTTAAAAAATTATCTAGATAATTATTTTAATGAAGAAAAAATTAATAAAGATATTGATAGTTATACAAAACTAATTAAAAATAAA
>CACXFI010000104.1 GCA_902766875.1 uncultured Erysipelotrichaceae bacterium
AAAGTTATTATGGATACTTTGAAACAATATAATATGGTTCCTGATGAGTATGAATTTGAAGGCAAGATAGTAGGTAATTATGGACCATATATTCAAAGTGAAAGGAAAGAAATATATCATACGTTTATTAAATATTTAATAGAAATAGGAAGAGCATATCCATGTTTTTGTACTCATGAGACGTTAGAAGAAACTAGAAAGAATCAAGAAAGATTTAAAATGCGTACTGGTTATTATGGAAGATATGCTACTTGTAGAAATTTATCTATTGAAGAAGCTATAGAGAGAGTTAATAATGGTGAAAAATATATTATAAGATTTAAATCTATGGGTGATTTTGATAAGCATTTTCCATTTGAAGATTTATGCCGTGGTAGAATTGATTTACCTGAAAATGATCAAGATATAGTCATTATGAAATCTGATAATTTGCTTCCTACATATCACTTTGCAATGTTAGTAGATGATCATTTAATGAGAATTACTCATGTTGTTAGGGGAGAGGAATGGCTACCTAGTGTTCCTGTTCATATTGAGTTATATAAAACTTTTGGGTATAAAGCACCAAAATTTATTCATATTCCATGGATTATGAAAAAAGATGGTGATACAGTTAGAAAGATAAGTAAGAGAAAAGACCCTGAAGCTTTAATGAATTTCTATGAAGAAAAAGGTTATCCTACTGAAGCTGTAATAGAAGCTGTTATGACTATTATTAATTCTGATTATGAAATGTGGCATTCTAATAATCCTGATAAAACATTTATGGATTTTGAGTTTAGACCTAAGAAAATGTCTAATTCTGGGGCTTTCTTTGATTTAGATAAATTAGATAATATATCTAAGAATATTATTAGTAAATATAAAGCCAATGATTTATATGATAAGGTATTAGATTGGTCTAAGAATTATGATAAAGAATTAAATGAATTATTTAATAAATATAAAGATTATTCTATTAATATATTAAATATTGAAAGAGAACAAAAGAAGCCTAGAAAGGATTATGCTAATTATAGTGATATTAAGAAAAATATTTGGTATATGTATGATGAATTATTTAATAAAGATAATATAGAGTATGAATTTATGAATATTACTGATAAAAAAGAAATATCTAAGATATTAAGTACGTATCTTGATAAGTACTATAATGAGAATGATGATAAAGATACTTGGTTTAATAAAGTTAAAGAATTAACTGATGAATTAGGATATTGTTCTAATATGAAAGAATATAAAGAAAATCCTGATAAATATATGGGTAATGTTGCAGATATATCTACTGTACTTAGAGTAGCTTTAACTAGTAAATCTAATACTCCTGATTTATATGAATTAATGAAATTATTAGGTAAAGATAGAATTAAAGAAAGATATAATAAATTTATGTAGAGAAACAAGCAAGAAACTATCTTGCTTTTTCTTATGATAAATGATAGTATAAATAATTGGAGTGTTATAAGTAGGAGGCAAATATGAGTAGACAAACAGAAAAGATATTATCTTTAATAGAAGAACAAAAAACTTGTAATGAAATATGTGAATGCCTACAAATAACTAATAAACAGTTATACCATAAACTTACTAATCTTAAGGCTAAAGGTTTTTTCTTGGATAGAAAATATTTTTCTAATGGAGAAATTGTTTATGTACCAATATATAAGGTTAATGATATAAGAGAATTAAATCATTCTGTTAATACTTATCCTTCTATTATGACTAGTCCTAATGAATTGGAATTTAATGCATTAGTAGTATCAGATTTACATTTTGGTAATAAATTAGAAAGGTTAGATTTGATTAACAGGATATATAATTATTGTATAAAGAATAATATTAATATAATATTTTGTTGTGGTGATATTATAGATGGGACTTTTTCTAGAGGAGAACAAAGAATTAAAAATGTTTATTCACAACTTCTTTATTTTATTAGAAATTATCCGTTTGATAAGAATATTTTAACTTTTGCTGTAGGTGGAGATCATGATTTAAGTTCTTTAAAGAGGCAAGGTTTAGACATGGTTGAAGGGATAAAGAATTATAGGCATGATATAGTTATTCAAAATTATAATAATGGATTTGTAAATATAAAGAATGAAAAAATATTACTTAATCATCCTACTAGAAATAATCTTCATAAACAATTAGGAGATGCTACAATAGTTTTTAAGGGACATTTTCATAGGTATCAAACTATTTATAACGGTGATAATAGATTAGAAATATTAATACCATCATTATCTGATATAAATCAAACTTTTCCTACAGCTCTTAAAGTTCATATGTGGTTTAAGAATGGTAAAATTAGTAATATTGATGTTAATCAGATATTATTTGGAGAAAAAGAATATATAATTAATACAAATACTTTTAATTTCCCAGATAGGGAAGCTATTATAAAAAATAATGAAGAAGATGTTTCTAATAATAATATTAAGAAATTAAATAAGAAATCAAAGATAGAATAAGAAAAAAGACTTTATAATAAGCCTTTTTATTATTTAAAAATATTTTTTACTACTTTACTAACAACTTTATTTAAAATTTTATCAGTAGTTTTATTTACAACTTTTTTACCTAATTTATAACTAGTAGAATTTTTTCTTTCTCTTTCTTTTTCTCTTTTTAATTTTTCTTCTTCTTTCTTTTTCTTAGCTTCTTCTTTTTCTTTTTCTTTATTTATTTTTTCTTCTTCTTTTTTCTTAGTTTCTTCTTCTATTTTTTTATTTTCTTCTTCTAATATGGCAGATAATTTTTCATAAGCTGATTCTCTATCTACTAATGTATCATATTTTCCTTTTACTAAACTATTATTCATGGCCATTAATCTAGTACCATCGTCAATTGTTCCCATCATACTTTGTGGTGGTAGTATAATGGCTTTTTCAACAATACTAGGTTCTCCTTTTTCATTTTGGAATGACACTAAGGCTTCTCCTGTACCTAGATTTCTAATTTCTTCTTCAGTGTTGAATTCAGGATTAGTTCTAAAAGCATTGGCAGCTACTTTGACTATTTTATCTTCAGCTGGAGTATAGGCTCTTAGGGTGTGTTGCACTCTATTTCCTAATTGTGGAGTAATACTATCTGGAATATCAGTAGGGGCCTGTGATATGAAGAATAATCCAATTCCTTTAGATCTCATTAATTTAACTGCTTGTGTTATTTCTTTTAGCATGTAACTAGGAATATCATCAAATAATAGGTGTGCTTCATCAAAGAAGAAAACTATTTTAGGTTTATCTAAATCTCCAACTTCAGGAAGTTCATTATATAATTTGGTAAGTATCCATAGTAAGAAACATGCATATAGATCTGGACTTTTGAATAATTCTACGCAATCTAAGATATTTATATATCCTTTATTATCAGTATTTGTTTTTAATAAATCATTAATATCTAAATTAGGTTCTCCAAAGAAATAAGTACCACCTTGTTCTTCTAATTTTAAGATACTTCTTTGGATACTTCCTACAGATTGAGTTGTAATATTACCATAAGAAGTAATATAGTCTTTTCTATGGTCTCCTATATAGTTAAGTAATAATTTTAAATCTTTTAAATCGATTAGTTCTAAATTTTTATCTTCCGCTATTTTAAATGCAATAGCTAAAACACCTTCTTGTGCTTCTGTTAATCCTAACATTCTTGATAGAATGGTAACACCTACATCTTTAACGGTTGTTCTAACAGCATGACCTCTTCTTCCATAGACATCCCAAAAATGAACTGGGAATCCTTTATAGGTAAAATCTTTGATGTTAAGATTTTCTAATCTGGTTTTTAAATTTTCATTTTCAGTTCCTGGCATACAGGTACCTGCAATATCACCTTTAACATCTGATAAAAATACAGGAACTCCTGCATCAGAAAAACTTTCGGCCATAACTTTTAAAGTAATAGTTTTTCCAGAACCACTAGCTCCAGTAATTAATCCGTGTCTATTAGCTTTATCTAGTAAGATAGATAATTCTTTATCTTTACTTTTGCCAACTAATATTTTGTCATTAAAATACATAATTATTCCTCCTATTTAAGGTTATTATATCATAAATATGATGAATTGTTATATTCCTGTTAAAAAAATGTCAAATTTTTAAAAGAAGATTATAATAGTTGTTGTTGAATAAATTATGTGTTATATATTTAATAAAGGAAGATAGTTATGTAAATAAGGGAGTACTGATTTTATGGATAGAAAAGATAGAAAAAAATTACAAGAAAAGTTGGAAAAATATAAAGATCGTATTAGAGAAGGATGGTTAGATACTTTAGATGTTACATTTGGTAAATTTGCTGCTTCTATTAGTCATTGGCCTTCTGGTGAATTAAAACATTCAAGTAAAGATATAAAAAGAATTTTTGATATTCAATATAAAAGAATTAAAAATAATGGTTATGATGTAAAATGGGAATTATTAGCTGATAGTGATTCTAGGAGTTATAGCATTGCTAGTTCTAAAACTTCATCTTCTGTTTATTATAACCATACTACATATAAGTCAGGTATAAAAAATGTAAGTTATTTTAAAAATGGTAAATTAGTTAAAAAATTTAAATATCCATTTATTTTATATGCTAATATTATAGATATTAATAATAGTGAAAATATTAATAACTATGTTTATGCTTGCCCTAATTGTTCTAATGTAGTTAGAATAGAAGATTTATTAAATGGGTGTGAATATTGTAATACAAAATTTTTAATGTCTGATTTATACCCTGTTGTTAATAATTATTATGACTTGTATGATATTTCAATGAAAAAAACTTTTTTTAATAAAGTTTTAATTATTACCTGTTTATTTTCTATCATTTTATCATTTTATAACTTTTTTAATGTATATAATTCTGGGATGAATTTTTTTGAATCTCTTCTATTAAGCTTTTTTAATATTTTTATTTATGGCTTTTTTATTTATCTTCTAAGTTGTTTCCTTTTTTGGCTCTTATTCATAATTAAGGTTTATATTTTTTCTAAAACAGCTCCTCCTTTTAGAACTCTTTTTACTGGTAATAAAATGGAAAGAATAATATGTAAGTATGATAAATTATTTTCTTATAAATATTTTGAAGGTAAGATTGTTTCTATGATAAAAAGAATAGTATTAGATGATGATCCTCAACAGTTACCTATATTTACTGGAACGGATATAAATAATTATAAAAATATTTTAGATGTTGAATATTGTGGTGGAATGGTTTTAAATAAGTATTATATTAAAAATAGCAATCTTTACTTTGATTTAACTGTTTATATGTTTGATACTATAAATAATAATGGGAATATTATTAAGAAAAAGCATAATTATAATGTTATTGTGTATAAAAACATTGATGCTAAAGAGAATTATGGATTCTCTGTTGAGATAGTTAAATGTCCTGGTTGTGGTGGTAGTTTTGATGCAGAAGAGTTAAAAAAATGCCCATATTGTGAAAAAAATTATGATTTATCTTTATATGATTATGTTATTTATAGTATAAAATAAAATTTATTAATATAAGCAACAATATTTTAAATATTATTATATAGTTTAAATATATGATAAAGTATTGTTGTTTTTATTATTATTTATGATATTTATATTTAATATAGAGAAATCAAATTGTGATTAACTATATAGGTGGAAAAAGAATATTATTATTTTTTTATTTGATTTATTTATAGAACTTAATATTTTTTATTATTTACTTTATATATTTTTTGTGTTATCTTTAATATTGTATAATGTTGGAGAGTAGGAATAAGATGAAAGAAGAATTAAAAATTATTAGATTTAACATGATAAATAATTTAATCATTGCTATTATAAAAGTAATAGGGGGGTTATATTTTAAATTGGACTCTTTATATGCAGATGGTATGCATACTTTTAGTGATTTTATTACTGATATTGTTAGTGTAATTAGTTCTAAAATAACTAAGAAAAAGCCTACAAAATATCATCCTTCTGGATTTGGTCAAGTGGAATATTTGACTAATATTTTTGTTGGTGTATTTTTATTTGCTTTGGCTACGTATATAGTAGCAGATAGTATTTTAAAAAAGTCTGTTGTTATAATTCCACTAATTTCAGTATTAATTGTTTTAATCGTGTGTTTAATTTTAAAAATGGTTTCTATTGTTGTTACTAATAAGGTAGGAAAGGAAATTAATAGTAATGTATTAATAACTGCTGTACAAGAGTCTAAAACTGATTTATATTCTACTTTTGGTGTAATTATTATCAGTATTCTTTTACAATATAGTGATGTTATTCCAATATTAAAATATTCTGATTTGGTCGGTTCTATAATAATTGGAGTTATTATATATAAGACAGCTTTAACTATTATTATTAGTAATTCTTTATCTATTATTAGTGAGGTGGATTTTGATAAAGAAAAAATGGATTTAATTAATGAATATTTAGTTAATTATAAAGAAATAAAAGATAGTAAATTAGAATTAATGAAATATGGTCCATATTATAAATTAAATATAATTTTAGAACTAGATCAAGATATTTCTTTGAGAAAAGCAGAATTACTTTTAAATAATATAAAAAGAAAAATAATGAAAAATAAAAAATTAAAAGTAAAATATGTTACTATTTATATAACTGATAATGTTTAACAAGGAGTTTATATGAAGGATTTTTATAATGAAGAGTTAAAAGATATTTATAAGGAATTAGATACAAGTGTTTATGGCTTGAGCAGTGTAGAAGCAAAGAAGAGAATGCAAAAATATGGAAAAAATGAGTTGAATAGGCAAGAACAAGATAGTTTATTAAAAATATTATTTGGTGAATTATTTTCACCTATGGAAATTATTCTTTTAATTGCTATTATTTTTTCATTTGTTATTGGAGAGGTTTTTGATGCTGTTACTTTAATTATTATTGTGGCTGTTGATGTTTTTATAGGTACTTTTGAAGAGTGGAAAGCTAAAAAAGATGTTAGTAGTTTAATTAATATGATTAAAGTCAAATCTAATGTTGTGAGAGATGGTAAAGAAGTAGAAATTGATTCTAGTGAGCTTGTGATTGGAGATATTATATTTTTGACCAGTGGTGATAAAATTAGTGCTGATGCTAGAATAATTGAATGCCATAATTTTCAAGTAGATGAGTCATCTTTGACAGGTGAAAGCATTGGTATATTAAAAAATAATGACACTATAAAAAAAGATACTATTCTTTCTGAAAGATTCAATATGATTTATGCTGGTACTAATGTAATTACAGGAAGGTGTATGGCGGTTGTAACAGGTACATCTATAAATACAGAAATAGGTAAAATAGCAGATCAAGTTTCTAATACAAAAGAAGAAAAATCTCCACTTACTATAAGAATTGATAAGTTTGTTAAGCAAATTAGTATTTTGATAGTAAGTATAGCATTTTTATTAACTATAATCTTAGTATTAAAGAATTATGATATTGGTAAAATAATAATAAATGTAATAGCTTTATCAGTTTCTGCTATGCCTGAAGGGTTGGCACTAGCATTAACTATGGCATTAACTATAGCATCAAAAAAAATGTATAAGAAAAATGTTATAGTTAAGAATTTAAATTCTGTAGAATCATTAGGTAGTTGTACTGTTATTGCTACTGATAAAACAGGAACTCTTACTGTAAATGAACAGACAGCTAGAAAGATTTTGTTAAAGAATGGGGAAGAATATGATGTAACTGGTACTGGTTATAATGATAATGGGGAAGTTACTTCAAATAATAATGATAAAATTGATTTAGCTAAAGAAATAGCATTTTTAGGATATATAAATAATGAAGCTCATTTGAAGAAAGAAAAGAATAAATGGAATTATTTTGGAGATACTATTGATATAGCTTTATTGAGTTTGGCTAAGAAATTAAAAATAGATAATAAGCCTAAAATTATTGAGACTATACCATATGAGTCTGAAAACCAATATTCTGCTGTTTTTTATGAAAAAGATGGTAAATTATATTGTACTGTTAAAGGTGCTTTGGAAAAGGTTATGTATTATTCAGAAGTAAGTGATGAATATAAAAAACATAATGATTATTTGACGAGTAATGGTTATAGAGTAATAGCTTTTGC
>CACXFI010000105.1 GCA_902766875.1 uncultured Erysipelotrichaceae bacterium
ATGAAAGAACTATCAAATAATGAAAAATATAAAATAACAGGTGGAGCAATAAGTACTACTATAATAAATTCGGTAGCAAGACTTATAAGTACAATATATACATTAGGTAGAGCAGTAGGCAGTACTATAAGAAGAGCTGTTAATGGTAAAAGCTGTCCAATCTAATAAAAGAACATCTTAGATGTTCTTTTTATATAATTAAAAATATTAAGAAAATTGTAGAATAATGTTGTTTATCATTAAAATTAATGTTATAATACTAAGTGATATAAAGCGGAAGGGAGGGATAGCATGCCTACAATATATGTTAGAAATAATAATTTAGATGGTGCATTCAAAAATCTTAGAACACAATTAGCTAAAGATGGTACCCTTTCAAAAGCTAGAGATAGAGCCGAAGGATATAAGAAAACAGGTTTAAGAAACAGATTAGAAAAAGAAATAAATACTAGAAACTCTAAAAAAAATAACAAAAAGAATAATAATACAATTAGTTATAAAAGGAATAATAATAAAACAAAGTAAAAATGAATGGAGATATAAATATGACTTTAAACGAACAAATAAATAATGATTTAAAGAATTCCATGAAAACTAAAGATTCATTCACATTAGGGGTTATTAGAATGCTTAAAGGTGCTATTCAATTATCCAAAAGAAATGTTCATGACGAAGTAACAGATGAAGAAATAATTGATGTAGTAACAAAGCAAATAAAATTAAGAAAAGATTCAATAGAAGAATTTAAAAAAGCAAATCGTGAAGATCTAATAAACCAAAATAAAGAAGAAATAAAAGTATTAGAAAAATATTTACCAGAACAATTATCAAAAGAAGAAATATTAAATATAATAGATGAAGCTTTTAATAAAATAAATCCTACTTCACAAAGAGAAATGGGATTGATAATGAAAGAAATAACTCCTAAAGTAAAAGGTAAAGCTGATATGGGAGAGATAAGTAGAGTAATAAAAGAAAGAATGAATAATCTATAAAGAGAACTAAATGTTCTTTTTTTATATATTGACAATAAATATAGTATTTGCTAGAATATAAACTACTTTGAGGTGATTTTATGAATGATTATAGTAATAATACAATAGAAGAAATAAATAAACTTGCTAAAGAATTACATGAAGGCATATTTTATGAAGAAGAAATATCAGAAATTCTAGAAAAAATATCTTTCTATAATCAAATAGGAATATTTAAATATATAAAAGAGTATCCTACAGTAATAGCTCAAAATATTAACCTATCCTTTAGTAGATATAATTATTTAAAAGAAAATGGTATAACAATCAATCAAAATAATGCTGATGACCTATTTTTAATAAATAGACATTTTAAAGAAAAATACAATATAACAAATGAAGAATTACTAACAAAATATAATTATAATCCTTTTGAAAAAAAAGCTAAAGTTTTAACTATAAGAAAGAATTAACAAAAATGAATCAAAACGAAAAAACAGTATTAAATAACTTGCTAAATAGAATTGATGAAAGTTCTTATCCAGAATTAGAAAAAATGTTCAATACATCAATAAATGAATTAAACGAAACACACATTGGAGGATTATTAACTATATTTAATAGGGAAATAAATATTGGTAAAGCTGCTACAGACGAAATAATAAGAGAAACATTAATAAATATTGATTACATATCTGATGCTCAAATAGAATACAATCTTATGCAAATAGAATTAAATAATTATAATTTAAGAGAATTAGAATCTTTTATAGATACTCAAATTAATCTATTAAATAATCAAAATAATAATCAAAAAAAGAAAAAAATAAAAGCAAAAAAAGAATTTATATAATTATAAATTCTTTTTTTATATTTACTATTATTATGAATATATTATATAAAGGAGATAAAATGAATTTGCTTAAACATATAAAAAAATATTTAAATGATTATGAATATAAAATAACAATAACTAATGACTATATAAACATTAAAAACTATACAGAAATAAAAGATTATAGTGGCACTAAAATAATCATAAAGTCAAAAGAAAATACAACAACTATTAATGGGATTAACTTAATAATAATAAAAATGTTAGATCAAGAACTATTAATAAAAGGTAAAATTATATCTATAGAACTATAGGGTGGTGATAATATAGACAACTCTTTTATAAAAAAATATAACAATATTATTAAAGTAAGAATAACAGGGAAAAATATAAATAACTATATAAAAAAATTAATAAAAAACAAAATAACAATATTAAATCTAAATTATATATCATATAAAGAAATAATCTTAATAATATATGAAAAAGATTATAAAAAACTATTAAAAGAAAAAACAATTTATAAAATAGAAATAATAGATAAATTAGGAAAGCTTAAAATCAGAGATAATATTTACAAAAATAGCATATTAATAATATTTATAATAATAGGAATAAGCTTAGTATATTTATTATCAAATATAATATTCGATTTAGAAATAATACACTCTAAAAAAAATATAAGAAACCTAGTAAAAGAAGAATTATATAAAAATGGTATTCATAAATATAGCTTAAAGAAAAATAAAAATGAATTAAAGGAAATAGAAAAAAAAATATTAAAAGAAAATAAAAGCAAATTAGAATGGATAGAAATAATAACAAATGGCACTAAATATACGATTAAAGTACAAGAAAGGGTAATTAATAAAAAAGAAAAAGCAACTAATATAAGAGATATAGTTTCAAGCAAAAATGCCACAATAACAAAAATTAATGCCATAAATGGTGAAAAAGTAAAATTATTAAATAATTATATTCATAAAGACGAAACAATCATATCAGGTACAATAAATCACACAGATGGCAAAATAACATATACACAAGCAGAAGGAGATGTATATGGAGATGTTTGGTATATAGTAAAAATAGAATACCCATATATAAATAATAATAGCAAAACTACAGGAAAAAAAGATAATATCTTAATAATAAACTTTTTAAATCATAAAATATATTTTTTTAATAAAAACAAATATAAAAATTATAAATACAAAGAAAAAATACTCCTATCTAATAATTTCATTCCAATATATATATTAGAACAAAAAAGAGAAGAAACTATCATAACAGAATCTATATATACCGAAGATGAAGCTATTAACGAAGCACAAGATTTAGCATCAAAAAGACTATTAAAAAGTAATAAAAATATACAAGCTATAAATAAAATTCATATATTAAATAAAGAATTAGGAGAAAACACAATAAAACTAAAATTATTTATAAGTGTTAATGAAAATATAAAAAAATATAAAACTATTGATACAAATAAAAAAGACCAATAATGGTCTTATGCTTCTTTATAATACATATTATTATATTCATGATCTCCATCATTAATATATTTTAAATTATCAGTAGTAATCAAAAAATATTTATCTCTAGTCATATTCTTCTCACTAACAGGATCATCCCAAGTTAAATCCAAATGATACCATTTGCCATCAACAAACACCAAATTCCAAATATGTTCATCAGTACTAATCTTATAATTGATAATATTTAATTTATCTAAAAAGATAGCCATAGCATCACTATAACCACTACATATACCCTTATTTTCAAAAAACACACCATATGCAGTATTAGAGCTATAAGTATCATCATCAATATTATCCATCTTGTAAGTATCATAATCAGTATTATCTATAATATAATCGTGTAATATCTTAATCTTTTCTCTAGGAGTCATATTATTAGTAATTTTCTCTTTTATAATTTCATCAATCTTAGAATCAATCTTTTCAATTTCATCTTTAGTATATGTATGATTAACTCTAATACTAAAAGTTCTATCATCATGACTTACTTCTAATGTTTCAAAAGTGTTATATGGATGAACATAATTATTAAAAACTGATAAAGTATCATTATCCTTAGCTAAAATATCCAAATCATTAATACATTCTTTATATTCTATATCACAATATCTTTCTACAAAATCACTACCACTATTAATAATATAGTAAATAGAATCATATAATTCTTTTTTATTACTAATTTTAGCTTCAGAATAATTATCAATATACGAAAAATTATCTTCTAAATAATATTCATTCTCATAAGTATCAGCATATTTATGCTCTATACTACTAGATATAAAATAATACTCAATATTATCTTTATCTACCGCGCAAAAAGCCACCAATATCATAAGTAACATTCCTAAAACTAAAATTATATTCTTCATATTACTATCACCATAATTAATTATATCAAAGAAAAAAAAACATGTAAATTATAAATTAAATATTTTAAAATAATTAATTCTACATTTTACATTCAAATATAAAATTTGTAAAATAATAAAAAAAAGAAACTATTTAGTTTCCATATTATTAACTTTAAGAGTTAAACGAGATTTCTCTCTATCAACTTTATTTTTATGTACTAATCCTTTAGATTTAGCGTTATCTAAACTTTTTATAGCAAGCCTTAATTGCTTTTCTGCTTCCTCTTTATTACCACTAGCTACAGCTTGATCAGTTCTTCTAATTGAATTTTTAACAGTAGATTTAAGTTGCTGATTAGCCTTAGTTACCTTACTAATTTGTCTAATTTTCTTTTCCGCATTTTTTACATTTGCCATTTTATTCATCTCCTCTCAAAAGCACTAAAGATATTTTATCAAAAAAATATAGAAAACGCAAATATTTTTTATCTTTTTTGGAAAAATATTACTAGGTGATAACATGAAACATGAAATAGATTTAAAAAAATATAATATCCATACAGATTTACTAGTAGAGCAAGTAGGAGAAGATTTATACAATTCATATACTAAAACAGAAAAAAATTGCAAAATAACCAAAATAGATATAGATCAAAATCTAAGTAAAGAATTAAATAAAACTAAAGGGACATACATAACAATAGCATTCAAAGATATAACAGATATAGATAACAGAGAAGAAGTAGGTAGTATATTAGTAAAATATATAAAAGAATTGTTAAAATTAGAAAAAATTAAAGAAAACGATAGTTGTCTAGTAATAGGATTAGGTAATTCATACGTAACAGCAGATAGTCTTGGGCCAAAAACTATTAATAACATCCTAATAACAAGACATCTAATGATATTAAATAAATTAAAAAAAGGTATAAGAAGTGTAGCTGGGTTTATTCCAAACGTTATGGCTAATACAGGTATGGAAACATATGACATAATAAAAGGCATAATAGAAACTACCAAACCAAATTTTATAATTATAATAGATTCTTTAAAAGCATCTTCAATAGATAGAATAAATAAAACAATACAACTCACAAATACAGGAATAAATCCAGGAAGTGGAATAGGCAATTATAGATTAGAAATAAGTAAAAAAACACTAAACATACCAGTTATAGCAATTGGAGTTCCTACAGTAGTAGATTCCAGCACCATAGTATCAAATACTATAACATACATATATAAACATTTATCATATCTAAAAGATAAAAATACAATAAATAAATTAATAGTATCTAGAACTAACTATATAGATAAAATTAAAAAACAAGATTTATCTAATGAAGAAAAAGAAGAATATTTTGGATTAATTGGTACTCTTTCTGAAGGCAAAAAATATAATTTAATAAAAGAAGTATTAGAAGGAATAGACTACGATTTAATAGTAACACCCAAAGATATAGATTTTATAATAAATAAATTAGGAGAAGTAATAGGCTTTTCTATAAACAATGCTTTAAGTAGTGAAATAAATAATTACTAATAAATACGACAAAATAATCATATTATATAACATATAATAAACTTGGTGATTATATGACAAAAATGAAATTAAAAAATAATAATATTAAAAAAAAGAAATTAACAAAACTAAAAATTTTATTTTATGTATTAATAATATATTCATCACTATCATTATCATATTATATAAATATGAAATATAACAAAATTATAACAAATAAAGACATAATACAGTTATTACTAGATGATGAAAATTTAAATACCCTAAATAATATTAAAACAACTAATATCATTAATAAAACCATGAATTTAATATTTAGTATAGATATTAAGAATCCCAAAACTATACTAAACACCACCATAATAAATAATAATAAAGAAGTAAAAGTAAAAGAAAATACCGAAATAACTTTAGAAGAAGTAGAAAAGACAAGTAATTATATAGAAGATCCAAATCCTAAGGTAAGTAATAACCCTATAGTATATCTATATAATACTCATCAATTAGAAAATTACAACAATGATTATTTACAGATATACGGAATAACACCAAACGTTCAAATGGCTAGCTATATATTAAAAGAAAAGCTAAATAATAACGGTATAAATACAATAGTAGAAAAAACAGATATAACAAACACACTAAAAATAAAAAATTGGCCTTATTATAAAAGCTACGATGTAACAAGAGATTTAATTAATTCAAATAAAGAAAAATATCCAACATTAAAGTATTATATAGATATCCATAGAGATTCTATTTCCAAAGAATATACCACTATAAATATAGACAATAAATATTATGCTAGAATACTATTTGTTTTAGGCCTAGAAAACAAATCATATAATGATAATTTAAAATTAATGGAAAACATAAATCACTTAATAGAAGAAGAATATCCCGGTCTATCTAGAGGAATATTAAAAAAAGAAGGAGAAAATGTGAATGGAGTATATAACCAAGATATAGACAAAAATATAATATTAATAGAAATAGGTAGTACAGAAAACACTATAGAAGAAGTATATAATACAATTAACGCTTTATCCATAATCTTAACTAAATATATAGGAGATGATAAAAATTAAATTTTTAAAAATCATTTCAATAATATTATTTCTAACATTTGTAGTATTATATTCAATAGGAGAGTCAGGATATTACGAATATAAATTATCAAATAAAAAAAATCTAACAGAAGAACAAATAAAACAATTTGAAAAAGATGTAAAAGAAGGTAAAAATATAGATATTAAAAAATACTTAATAGAAAATAAAGCAGATTATACAAACAATCTATCTAGAGTAACATACAAAATTTCAGATAAAACTAATAAACTACTAAAAAAAGGAATAGAAAAAGTATTTAAATACATAAATAAACTAGTTGAAGAATAAAAAAAATTATGATATAATTACCCTGTGATTGCCCCATAGCCAAGCGGTAAGGCATCGGACTCTGACTCCGACATTTCGTTAGTTCGAATCTAACTGGGGCAACCAAGAATATTAACTCAAACTAAAAGTTTGAGTTTTATAATATTTAAATTATGATATAATTAAATAGAAGTGAGGAATGCAATGAAGTATTTAAAAATATCTATAGAATACGTAATAAATTTTATACTTGTTCATTTGATAATAGGGCCTATATACCTAAATAGTACTTTTGGTAAAACAACACCAGATGAAAAATTTTTTCATCTATTAATACCAGTAGGCGGTGTAAATAAAGATGTATTCATATCATATTTCTTAAAAGGAATACTACCAACCATAATTATCGCTCTAATAATTATAATAATTAGAAGAAAAAAGCCAAAAAAATACTTTTATATAATTTTTACAATAATATCTCTATCATTTGCTACATACTCACTAGACATAATTACAGCTTTAAAAAATAATATCTATACTTCAAATTTTATTAAAGATAATTATGTAGATCCAGCTAATACAAACATTACTTTTACAGAAAAGAAAAATTTAATCTATATATACTTAGAATCAATGGAAGTAACTTATTCCTCAAAAGAATATGGTGGAGCTAAAAAAGAAAATCTTATACCTAATCTAACTAATTATGCTAATGACAATATAAATTTTTCTAATACAGAATTATTAGGAGGAGCTTTATATCTAGAAGGTTCAGGATTTACCGCTGCTTCAATGCTATCTCAAACAACAGGAATACCATTAAAAGTAAATTATAGTAAATACGGGAAAATAGATTATCAAAAATATTACAAAGGAATCTCCTTAGGAGATATATTATACAATAATGGATATGATAATTATATAATAATGGGTTCAGATTCAACATACGGAGCTAGAGATATTCTATTTGGTAACCACCATTATCAAGTATCAGACGTAAATACGGCCATAAAAGAAGGAAAAATGAATAAAGATGATATAGTTTGGTGGGGATATAGCGACAAAGATTTGTTTAAATATGCCAAAGAAGATTTAACAAATATTTCTAAAAATAATAAACCATTTAATTATACAATGCTAACAGTAGATACCCACTTCGAAGACGGATATTTAAATAAATCATGTAAAAAACCATATAAAGACCAATATTCTAACGTCATAAAATGTAATGACTACATGTTAAATGAATTTATTAATTGGATCAAAGAACAAGATTTCTATAAAAACACTGTAATTATACTAGTAGGTGACCATATTAGTATGGATCAAACTTTCTTTGACAACATAGATAAAAATTACATTAGAACCACTTATAACACATTTATAAATGTTAACACAAACAAAACAATTAATAATAAAAACAGACAATTTACTAACCTAGATCTATTTCCAACTACTATAAGTGCCATAGGTGGCAAAATAGAAGGTGAAAGACTAGGATTAGGGACTAATCTATTTAGTACTAAAAAAACGTTAACAGAAGAATATAAATATAAATATGTAAGAGAAGAATTAAATAAAAGATCAGAATTCTACAATAGCTTATTTTATCATAATTAAAACTACTTGATAAATTTCAAGTAGTTTTAATTTAATATTTTATCAGTATTCTTAAAGTTTATTTTAGCTATTTCCCTTAACTTATCTTTACCATACATAGAAACTATCTTCTTACCAACCTCATCAACTAAAGGATTAGCCCCCTTAGGAAGATTAATACCAACACTATTAGATAACTTATCCATTTCTTTTAAAAATATATATCTACTAATCATAGAAGAGCAAGCTACAGATAGGCATTGATCTTCCGCTTTAGTTAAGAAAAATATATTCTTAACTTGCTTATTAGAATCTTTTATATGATTATAATAACTATTAGAATTCTCAAATTGATCTACAACAATATAATCATAAGAATATCCTTTATTCTTAATTTCATATAAAACTTTATTATGGAGTATAGCCTTAATTTTATTCATATTATAATTACTATTATAATTATTATAATCACTATTTCTTAATATAAAAGTTTGATAAGGGATTTTTTTAATAATATCAGGAACAATTTTTAATATATCCGTATCAGTAAGTTTCTTTGAATCTTTAACTCTTAAGTCTAACAAATAATCAATATTCTCTTTAGAAACATATGAAGCCGTAACAACAATAGGTCCAAAATAATCGCCAGTACCAACCTCATCACTACCAATAGAACTAATTCTAATAGGAATTACTTTTTCCTTTTTCTCTTTCTCTTTCTTACTACTATCAGTAATATCTGCATGACCACTATTAATTTTTTCTGTTTCTATCCAATAATCAGAAGCCAAGTCAGCATCTAGCCCCTGAAATACACATTTACCAGATTCATATAAAGTAACTACAGTATCTCCATCTTTAGCTTGAAAGATAGCATAAGGTGGTGTCTTTTCTCTTCTTAAATCCTCAAAAAATTCTATCATCATATCTTTTGTTTTATCAGATACCTTCAAAGTTATTGTTTTCTGCTTCATTTACATCACCTGTAAACATTTTAACATATTTTTCTTTATTTTTGTATAAAAATATAATATAATTACTTTAGGAGGATAAATTATGAATAGTATAGTAGACATTGTTATCCTATTACTAATAGGAATAGGAGCAGTAATAGGCTTTAAACACGGAGCTGTAAGAAGATTAACCACTTTCATTGGAACATTAGTAATCGCTATAATTGCATTTAAATTTAAGAATAATCTATCAGTACTAATGTATGAGAATTTACCATTTTTTAGATTTGGTGGAATTATAAAAGGAGTAGAAGTTTTAAATATTTTACTATATGAATTATTAGCTTTTGTAATAATATTTTTAGCATTAACTTTAATACTAAGAATACTAATAGTAATATCTGGATTATTAGAAAAAATATTGAAAATGACAATTTTCCTAAGTATACCATCAAAGATACTTGGAATATTTGTCGGAGCATTTGAATGGTACATATATACATTCTTAATTTTAGTAGTAGTTAGTGTTCCAGTATTCAATTTAAAATCATACCTTGATGATTCCAAATTAGCAACTTTCATGTTAGAAGATACTCCAATTCTATCACCTTTAGCTAAAACAACCGTAGACACATACACTGAAGTATATACAACAATAAAAGATAGTAAAAATGAAGAATCTATTGAAGTAAACGATAAAATAGTAAGAATTCTAATAAAAAATGAAATAGTAACTAGAGAAAGCATTGAAAAATTAGTAAATAGAGGTAAAATATTCTTAAGTGAATCTTACTTAAAAGAACTAAATATTAGTAAATAAAAGGAGTGATAACATGATAAAATATTACAATGATGAAGATTTCAATAAATTAACTAAAGAAAAAGTATTTGTAGATTTTTTTGCCACTTGGTGTGGCCCTTGTAAAATGTTAGGTAAAGTATTAGAAGAAGTAGAAAATGATATAGATATTGATATAATAAAAATAGATATAGACAAATATCCACAACTAGCAAGAGAATACAAAATAATGAGCGTACCTACAGTCTTATTGTTTAACAATAATGAAGTAATAAAACAAAATATTGGATTTATGGATAAAAATAAAATACTAGAATTCATCAAATAGAGACATAAGTCTCTTTTTTTGATAATTATTAGTTAAAATAGCAAAAATTAAATTATAATATGATAAAATTAAAATGGAGAGTGGTAATATGAAACAAATGTGCAACCCAAAAATTCAAGAAGAAATTAATAACATTTACCAAAACAAAGAAAAAATAGGTCTAGATAATGCCTATATGTTAATAGCACATCTTGCCTCATTTAATAGTAACGATCCACATTCACAAACTGGCTCGGTTATTATTTCAAAAGATAATGAAATAGTATCAATAGGGTGGAATGAAATGCCATTTCCTGGTAATTTCCCATGGATTAGAGAAGGAGAGGAAGAAAACACCAAATATCCATATGTAGTACATGCTGAAAGAATGGCTATACATAATGCCATCTTAGATAATAATACTGAAAAATTAACTGATTCTAATATGTACGTTAATCTATTCCCATGTAACCAATGCATGCAACAAGTAACAATGTACAAATTAAAAGGATTATATTATGATAGTGATAAATATCATGATGCAACTTTTTCAAAAGAAGCCAGAATAATTATGAAAGAATACAAAAAATACAAAGATAACTTTATCTGTAAGCAAATAACCATAGACAAAGATAAATTATCTGAATATCAAAATAAGTATTCAAAAATCTTGCAAAAAAATAAATAATGAGAGGTGTATTATGAATAAAAAAGTAGTAAATTTACATGAAGAACAATATCTAAACCTAACAAGAAGAATAATAATCGAAAATTCCAAAAAAAAATATGATAAAATTAAAAAGATGTTAAAAAGTGAACTTATAACTCCTAAAGAAGCATATAACTTAATAACTGATAATAATACTATACCTTTAAAGAAAATATTGAATAAACCAATAGAGGATAGAACAGGTACAGGTACATATAAAACATTTGGTTCAATAATGAGATTTGACTTAAATGACGGATTCCCTTTACTTACAACTAAAAAAGTTTTTTATAAAAGAGCTATTGAAGAATTATTTTGGATAATTAGTGGTAGCACTAATATAGAACACCTAGCTAAATTAAATAATCATATTTGGGATGAATGGCCATTTAAAAACTATGCTAAACAAAATAACATTGAATTCAATAAAGAAAATCAAACAAAATTCATAGAAAGAATTAAAACAGATCATGAATTTGCCATGAAATGGGGTGAATTAGGTCCTGTATATGGAGGACAATGGCGTAATTTTGATGGACATGATAGATTCAAAACTAGTATCGAAGATAATTTAGATAATCCTAGATTTAATAAATTATTTAATGAATTAGTAGAAGAATATAATTTAAAATGGGAAGGAAATAAAGGAGTAGATCAATTATCTAACTCTTTAGATAAAATAATTAATAATCCTAATGACAGAAGAAATCTAATATTTGCATACAATCCAAGAGAAGTAGACCAACAATTATTACCATCGTGCCTAGCAGTATATCAATTTTATGTAAAAGATAATAAACTATCTACTATATGTTATATAAGAAGTCAAGATATGTTCTTAGGTGCACCTTTTGATTTAGTATCAGGAGCTACACTAACTCATTTAATGGCCAAAGTTACCGGATTAGAAGTAGGAGAATACATCCATATAACTGGTGATACTCATATATATGCAGATCACCTAGATCAAGTACAAGAACAATTATCAAGAGAACCTAAAAAATGTCCAAAAATACGTTTACTTGAAAATAACAAAAAAGGAACACCGCTAGAAATATTAGAAAGCTATCATGATAAAATAGAAATAGTTGGTTATGATCCATATCCTGTAATTAAAGGTAAGGTAAGTGTCTAATGGCAAATCTTATAACAATAGCAGCTATAGGTAAAAACAATGAATTAGGCTATAATAATAATTTAATATGGCACTTAAAAAAAGATTTAGATAATTTCAAAAAATTAACTAATAATCATTATATAGTAATGGGTAAAAACACTTATTATTCATTACCAAAAAAATTACCAAATAGAAAATATATAATAATCTCTAGTAGCTTACCAGAAAGTAATGACTATATATTATTTAAAAATATTAAAGATTTTATTAGTTTCTTTAACAGTCAAGAAGAAGATATATATATTATAGGTGGAGCCACAATCTATAAAGAATTATTAAAATATTCAAATATACTAATCTTAACAGAAATCGATAAAGATTTTAACAAAGCTGATGTATATTTCCCAACATTTAGCAAAAATAATTACACTTCAAAAATCATTTCTACATACAACGAAAATAACATTAACTATAAAATAGTAGAATACAAGAAAAAATAATTATCTTGTTAACAAAAAATAAATATGTTATACTTATATTATAAAAATAAAGCCCATTTATATAGGAGTGATTGTTATGAAGTATAAAAGTATTTCCATAATAGTTATAATAATACTATTAACATTCTTATTATCTATAGTAGTAGTAAATATTCATGTTAAAAATAGTAACGATGAAAGAATAGTAGATATATCAGAATTAGAAGATACAACTGATTATCATATAATAGTATTGGGAGCATCAGTATCCAGAAATGGTGTTAGCAAAATGTTAGAAGACAGATTAACAGAATCTATAGAAGTATATGAACATACAAATAACGATATATTAGTTTCTGGAGATAGTAGTAAAGACAATTATGACGAAACAACATCTATGTATAACTATTTAGTAGAAAATGGAATACCAGCCGAAAAAATAGAAATAGATAAATACGGATTATCTACTTATGATAGCATTAAAAGAAGTAAAGATATATATAAATATGACAAAATAATAATTGTTACTCAAAAATATCATTTATATAGAGCCCTATACATAGCTAAATCTTTAGATATAGAAGCTTATGGAATAGATGCTACTAACATAAATTATAAAGGACAATTCTTAAGAAATATAAGAGAATGCCTTGCTATATATAAAGACTATTTCAAATTAAAATTTAAAAAATAACACCTAAAGTGTTATTTTTTTAATAAAATATAAGTATAACTACCAATCAAAAATAAAGACATTATTATTTTCAAAGTAATCACCTATATTATTATATGCATAATAAATATATTATACTAAAATAGAATCAGAATTCTTATAATATTTTAATATTCCTGTTAAAGAACTATATAAAAATATACAGGTAATCACAAACATAAAATACATTATATTTAACATATAAGAAAGTTCAATCACAGTACATAAAAATATAATTACTCCTAATATAAATGAAGCTTCTATAGCTTCTAAAAATTCTAAAACTAATAAAACCCTTCTAGCTTTTTTTAATTTGATTTTATTTCTTCTTCGCATGCTATCCTCCTGGTTGCAAAATATACTAACAAATATAATTAAAAAAGTCAAATATGTGTTATAATTAAAATGTAAAATAGGAGTGTAATATGAAAGAAACAATTAAAAATTTAAAAAAAGTATATAAATTTGGTAGAGAATTCAAAAAGAGTTTAATAATATGCATTATAACTTCCGTAATATTTATAGCATTAAATATAATAGCACCAATATTATGGGCAAGACAAATAGTATATTTAACTGATAATCTATTTAACCAATTACTTTTAGTATCTCTAATTATATTTTTTATAGAAGTAACCGCTATAATGAATAGATTAATCTTAAGACGAAATACTCAAGTATTTTTTAGAGGTACAACAAAAAACATTCAAATAGCAACTGCTAAAGAAATGCTAAAAATAGAATTATCAGACATAGATAAAAAATCTAGTGGAACTTTTATCCAAAGAATAAGTAATGATGCCGACGAAATGTCTAGAATATTTACTAGAGGTATGGGTTTTATAACAAATATATTAACGGATATAGGTATTTTCGCTGCTATTTTCATAATAAACAAAATAGTATTCCTATTTTATCTAATATGTTCAATATTTTTAATAACAATGTATATAATAAAATCCAAAAAAATTAATGAAAAAGACAAAATATACAGAAAACAAAAAGAAAAAACAACCGGACTAATAGGGGAGTTAGTAAGAGGTATAAGAGACATAAAAATGTTAAATGCAAAAGATTCTTTTGTTAATGAAATTGAAAATAACATCGATAGCTTAACAAAAAGCATATTTAATTTAAGAAACACAGATATGAATTATTCAAGTATCAATGATACAATATCTTCACTAATAGATTTTAGTTTAATATGCTTATTAGTATTCTTAATTAAAAATTCAACCATAATAATTGCAACAGCTATAATATTATATAACTATAGACAAAGAGTTTTAAAAAATCTAATGGGAGCAATAGATGAATTGTTAATAGAGGTTAAATCATTTAACTTATCATGTTCAAGAGTCTTCTCAATATTAGGAAATAATGAATTTCAAAAAGAAATATTCGGTACAAAACACATAGATAAAATTAAAGGAAATTTTGAATTTAAAAACGTAAGTTTTAGTTACCAAAAGGGCAAAAAAGTACTAAATAATCTAACTTTTAAAATAAACGAAAATGAAACAGTAGCTTTTATCGGGAAAAGTGGTGCAGGTAAAACTACTATCTTCTCATTACTATGTAAACTATACGATATAGAAGAAGGAGAAATATTATTAGATAATAATAATATAAAAGATTTAGATGAATATTCAATTAGAAATAATATAACGATAATATCTCAAAATCCATATATCTTTAATTTATCTATTAGAGATAACCTAAAATTAGTAAAAGATAATTTGACTGAAAAAGAAATGATAAAAGCTTGTAAATTAGCTTGTTTAGATGAATTTATAAATAATCTTCCTCAAAAATATGACACCATAGTAGGAGAAGGTGGAGTAACATTATCAGGAGGTCAAAGGCAAAGACTAGCTATTGCAAGGGCATTCGTTCAAAATACAAAAATAATCTTATTTGATGAAGCCACATCTGCATTAGACAACGAAACACAAAAATACATACAGAAAGCTATAAATAATATGAAAGAAAAATATACTATTCTCATAATAGCACATAGATTATCAACAATAGTTAATTCGGATAGAATATTAATGTTAGAAAATGGTAAAATAATAGATGAAGGAACTCATAAAGATTTACTAAAAAATAATAAAAAATATAAAAAATTATATGAAACAGAAATAATAGAATAAAAATAATAGATTACGTAATCTATTATTTTTATTAAAAACTTAAATATCCAAGATTAAATAAAATTCCAAATATAGAATTAATAACTGATAATACTAAACCAATTATACTTAATACAAAACCAGTTTTAGTATTAAACTCTTCTTTTTTCTGACTATTCAAAACAATACCGATTATTCCTAAAATCCATCCACTAATAGCAATAAGAAGTCCGCATGGTATAGAAATAATTCCTAACACTAACCCAGTAGTATAAGTTTCCTTCTTTTTATTATCCATATAATCCTCCTTTAATTTATTCTATCATAATCTTAATAGCTAGTAAATATATTCTTTACACTATAACTAATTATTATATTTACAAAAGATTATCAAATATGATATAATTCATATAGAGAGTACGGAGTGATATTATGGCTAAAACAAAACAAAAAAGAGCAAAGAAAAAGAGCTTTGCTTATAGTAACGAAGTAATTGGAATATTAATAATATTAATATCAATAATAGGAATAGGAGGATATGGCCCAGCTGGTAATTTCATTAAAGCCTTTTCTATATTTTTAGTTGGTAATATATATTTATTATTCCTAATATTAATGTTAGTAGCAGGAGGATTTTTAATACTTAAAAGAGAATCACCTAAATTGTTTACAACAAAATTAATAGGAATGTATATAATAATTTTATCATTCTTAATCTTATTACATATAAAATACATTGAATTAAATGGAACAGAAAGTGTAAAAATAATTAGTGAAACATTTGAAAATTTAATGATTGCTTTTAAAAATGCCAATAATATAAGTAACTCAGGTGGTGGAATAATTGGTGCCATATTTTCATGGATATTTGTCTCACTATTTGGTAATGGTACCATAATTGTAGTAGTTACTCTAATTATATTAGGGGTAATATTACTATTTAATGTAAGTATAACGAATATGATTAATAATATTAAAGACTTTATAGATAAAAATAGAGAAGACGAAGAAGATGATGAAAAGGAAAAAATAATTAAAACACATGACGATAATGAAAAAGAAGTAGTAATAAGTAACAGTATAGAAGATAAATCACCACAAGATGAGCCAAAAAAAGATATAGCTGATGTAGATATACCTTTAATAGAAAAACCATTAATAAATACAATGAATAAGGAAGAATTAAACGATCCAGTAGTAATAAATTCTGTAAATGAAAACTATCAATTACCACCAATAAATATCTTAAAAACAGTTAAAAGTAGTAGCAATAAAGAAAATGAAATACTTGCTAAAGAAAATATTAGTAAATTAGAGCAAGTACTAAATGACTTTGGTATTACTGGTAAAGTTGTCCAAGTTAATATAGGACCAACCGTTACCCAATATGAACTAGAATTAAAAACAGGAACCAAAGTAAATATGTTACTTAGTATTGAAAGAGAAATAGCTCTATCATTAGCAGCTAAAACCATAAAAATACAGGCACCTATCCCAGGAAAACATACAATAGGTATAGAACTTCCAAATAAAAAATTATCATCAGTATCATTTAAAGAAGTATTAATGAAAATGCCTGATGTAAATGATAATAACCTTCTAGCTGTAGGCTTAGGGAAAGATATCATGGGGACAGTTAAATGGATGGAAATAAATAAAACACCACACTTATTAGTAGCTGGAGCTACTGGTAGTGGTAAATCAGTATGTATGAATTGTATAATAACATCAATACTAATGAGAACTAAACCAGATCAAGTGAAATTAGTAATGGTAGACCCTAAAAAAGTAGAACTTACCATGTATAATGGAGTACCACATCTAATATGTCCAGTCGTAACTGACCCTAAAAAGGCTTCTATTGCCCTAAAAAATATAGTAGCAGAAATGGAAAAAAGATATGATATTTTTGAAAGAAATAAAGTTAAAAATATAGCAGGTTATAATAAATTAGCAGAAAAAAATCCAGAAGAATTTCAAAAAATGCCATATATAGTAGTAATAATAGATGAATTAGCTGATTTAATGTTAGTAGCTAAAAAAGAAGTAGAAGATTCAATTATGCGTATCACTCAAATGGCACGTGCTGCAGGTATTCACTTAATTGTAGCAACTCAAAGACCAAGTACAGATGTTATAACTGGAGTAGTAAAATCAAATATTCCATCTAGAATTTCTTTTGCTGTATCATCAAATATAGATTCTAGAACCATTCTAGATGCAGGAGGAGCAGAAAAATTATTAGGTAAAGGAGATATGTTATTCTTACCAATGGGAGAAAATGCTCCAACTAGAATTCAAGGTGCTTATGTCGATGAAGAAGAAATTCAAAAAGTAGTAGATTATGTCTGTGAACAACAAAAAGCTAATTATGATGAATCATTAACAGAAGTAAGAAATGATTCTGGAAGCCACAATGATGGTTACGAATCAGATGATGAATATGATGATCCATTATACAATGAAATAGTAGATTTTGCCATTGCATCAGGCAAAGTAAGTGCTTCGTTAATCCAAAGAAAATATCGAATAGGATATAATAGAGCAGCCAGAATTATAGATTTATTAGAAGAAAGAGGAATAATAGGGCCTCAAAATGGTTCTAAACCAAGAGAAGTATTAATAAAAAGAGAAAGTGAAGAACAGGAGTGATATAAATGCCAACACCACATATAGAAAGTAAAGAAACTGATATAGCTAATATTGTCTTAATGCCAGGGGACCCTAAAAGAGCTAAATTAATAGCAGAAAAATATTTAGAAAACGCTGTATTAGTAAATGATGTTAGAGGAATAACAGCTTATACTGGAAATTATAAAGGAAAAAGAGTAACTATATTCCCAAGTGGTATGGGAATGCCAAGTATGGGAATTTATTCCTACGAATTATATAAATTTTATAATGTAGACTATATTATAAGAGTAGGAACTTGTGGTGCCTATACTGAAGATATAAATACTCTAGATACAATATTAGTAGATAAAGCTTACACAGAAGGTAATTTTGCTCTTACAATGAATAATGATAATTGTCATATAATAGAAGGATACCAAGAATATAATAACCTAATAGAAGAAACAGCTAAAGAAATAAATCTAAATATAAGAAAATGTAATGATAATTGCACAGAATGCTTTGATTACTACATAACAGATTTATCAAAAATGTTTGAAAGATTACCTAAAGAATATAACTTAAAAGTTGCAGAAATGGAAGCATTTTCACTATTTTATACTGCTAAAGTATTAAATAAAAAAGCATCATGTTTATTAACTGTAGTAGATTCACATGCCAAACATGAAGAATTAGATTCCGAAACAAGAGAAAAAAATGTTAATAATATGATATATTTAGCCTTAGAAACCGTATTAAAAATTAAATAATATCCATAATAAAATAGAGAGGAGAATACTATTATGAATTACAATCTCTTAAAAATGGGTGCATATAATATCCATACTATTAAAACAGATAGATTTAAAACAGTTACTGTAGAAGTAATTTTTAGAAGAAAAATAGTAAAGGAGGAAATAACTATTAGAAATATTTTAAAAGCCGTTCTTTTAAATTCTAATAGTTATTTTCCTTCTGAAAAAGAATTAATAAAAGAAACAGAAAATCTCTATGATTTAAAACTAATTAGTTCAAATAACATTACTGGAAATTATACAAATCTATCATTTAAAGTAAGATTTTTATCAGAAAAATATATAGAAGATATAACAGATAAAGAATGCATAAAATTTTTACTAGATATAATATTCAAACCAAATATTAAAAATAATGAATTCAATAAAAATATAGTAGATAATTGCAAAAGACAATTAGAAAAAAATATAATTAGTCAAAAAGACAACAAAATAACATATTCAATCTTTAAATTATTAGAAAAATTCAAAGATTACCCATATTCTTATAACCCAAATGGTTATTTAGAAGATTTAAAAAAAATTAACGAAAAAACTTTATATGAATATTATAAATCAGTTATAGATAATGATATAGTAGATATATTTATAGTTGGTAATACAGATTTTGATAAAGCAAAAGAAATTTTCAAAGAATATTTTAGTACTAGAACGTATGCAAAAAACACAAAAAATATAACTGTTAAAGAATTACCACACACAACAAAAATAAACACTTTTAAAGAAATAGATGAAGTAAATCAAACACAGCTAACTATATTATGCTCAATTAATAATCTAACTGATTTTGAAAGAAAATATACTCTATCAGTATATAGTAACATGTTAGGAGGAACTTCTAACTCAATACTATTTGATGCCGTAAGAGAAAAAAATTCATATGCTTACTATATAAACTCAATAAATAAAAGCTATGATAATATTATGATTATATTCTCAGGAATAGAACCAAATACTACAGATAAAGTATTAGACATAATTAAGAAAAAACTAATAAACATAACTAAAGGAGAATTTGATAAAAATAATTTAGAAAATTCGAAAGAAACAATAATATCAGGAATAAAAGCAGCCAAAGATAGCCCTTCAGGAATTATTAATACTTATTTTGCTAAAGAATTAGTAGGATCAGGTGATTTTGAAGAACGAATCGAAAACATTAAAAAAATAACGACAAATGATATTATAAATATATCTAAAAAAATAAAAATACATAGTATATATACTCTAGAAAGTGAGGATTCTAATGAAAGTAATTAATCTAGAAAACAGTAACGAAAAAGTATATTATGAAAAATTAGATAATGGTCTAGATATATATATGTATAATAAAGAAAATTATCATAATAATTATGTAACATTCACAACCAAATTTGGATCAATATACAATGAATTCATTCCCATAGATAGTAAAAAAATATTAAAAATACCAAACGGAGTAGCCCACTTCCTAGAACATAAATTATTTGCTCAAGAAAAAGGACCACAACCAGAAGAATTTTTTAGTAAAAATGGTGCAATATCTAATGCATATACAACATTCAAAAATACAACTTACTTATTCTCATGTACAGATAAATTACATGAAAATTTAACATTTTTATTAGATTTCGTTCAAAATCCATATTTTACAAAAGAAAACGTCGATAATGAAAAAGGAATAATTATTCAAGAAATAAATATGTATAAAGATAGTCCAACAGATATACTATATGAAAAAATAAGAAAAAACTCTTTTAAAAATAATCCATTCAAAGAAAGTATAATTGGAGAAAAAAAAGATATTAATAAAGTAGATAAAGATTTATTATACACTTGTTACAAATCATTTTACCATCCCAATAATATGTTTTTAGTCATAACAGGTAATTTTAATCCAGAAGATACATTAAAAATAATAAAAGAAAACCAAAAATCAAAACAATTTACAGAATTTAAAGATATAAAACTAAAAGAGTATAAAGAACCAGATGAAGTAGTTAAAGAATATGAAAAAATAATAGCAAATACCGATCTTTCAAAAGTATCATATAACATAAAAATAAATAACAAAAAATTAAAATTAAATCAAAGAAAAATAAATTTATATCTATATATTATCTTTTCAATATTATTTGGAGAAACATCTGATTTTAATGAAACAGAAAAAGAAAAAGGTATAATAACAAATTCATTAAATGTAAATTTGTTAAATACTGATAGTCATGTTTTAATATCATTAATAAATCAAACAGATAAATATCAAGAATTATTAGAAGATATAAGAGAATATTTAAAGACAATAGATATAAAAGAAGAAGATTTTAATAGAAAGAAAAAAGTACTTATAAGTAATGAATTATTTAGTTTCGAAAACATTGAAATAGTAAACGAAATGATAATTGACAATATAATCTTTGAAAATGTTTTTGATAAAGATAATATAAATGCCATCAAAGAATTAAATTATCAAGAATTAAAAGAATTTATCTCTAATCTAGATATTAAAAATACAAACATAGTAATAGTTACTAAAAAATAAAAGAGCAAAAGCTCTTTTTTAAATTACATCAACATATGTATCATCTAAACATCTAAGACACATTATACAATCTAGATTAACTGTAAAAAATGAATTAGTAGCTACAAACGGAAATGTAGGTTCTTCTTCTGTATTAGGAGCTAAAACTCTACATGTAGCACAACATCCATCTAATTTTTCAATCCTAAAAATACTAGATGTTTCCTCTTCAGTAGGGCTCTTACTAACAGGCATAGATATAGGACTATTATTACCATTACAGCAATATAAAACTATAGGTCTAGTATTTAAATAAGCATTAACCGGTTGCCCAAGAAAACACCTATCACAAGTTTCTAAGCAACTATCATTTTTACATGCATTTTGTTGTAATAATAATATAACTTTTAAAGTCTCAGCAATACAATTTTCACAGCCATCTTGACTATTATTAAACATATTTTCCACCCCTTTATATTATTTCACTATTAACATATGATTTTTAATATAAAAAGACTATTATTATTACCTATATTTGATTATATTTCTTAATAACAAATCAAGTTCTAATTATTACTTTACAAATAGATTTTAAAAAAATAGATATTAAATCTTGTCTATTAAATTCATACATGTTATAATTTAAGTATATATGAAATATAATATGCGAGGTGATATTATGAAAGATAGTGATGAAAATCATAAGGAAAATTACGATGAAATTAAAAAAGTTTTAAAAGAGGTTATAGATAATTTAGATGAATTAGGATATAATGCCATAACCCAAGTAGCAGGATACTTACAAAGTGGCGATTTAGGGTATATTTCTAATTATAAAGATTCACGTAATAAATTATCTGAATTTGATAGAAATGATATATTAGAAGCTCTAATTAAAAACATATTATGAGATATATAGGACTAGATTTAGGAAGTAAAACATTAGGTATAGCCACTAGTGATATAACAAATACTATCGCTACAACATATACCACTTTAAGATGTGAAGAAAATGATTATGATTCTTTTATAGAACCACTAAACAATATAATAAAAGAATATAATATTACTAAAATTATTTTAGGATTACCAAAAAATATGGACAATACAATAGGAGATAGAGCCAATATAACTATTGAATTCAAAAAAAAACTAGAAGAATATTTTAATATAGAAGTTATTCTAGAAGATGAAAGATTAACTTCAGTTATCTCTAACAATGTTTTAATAAAAGCAGATGTATCAAGAAAAAAAAGAAAGAAAAAAGTAGATGGAATAGCCGCTACTATAATACTACAAAGCTATTTAGATAAGGAGAATAATAAAAATGAAAGATAAAAGATTATTAGTATATTATGATAATGGTGAAAAAATTGTTTGTGAAGAAAAATTTGAGTTTTATTCTGAAGAAACAGGAAAAAATTACATAGTATACGCAGATACTAAAGAAGATGAAAAAGGATATATTAGAGTATCAGCTAATATTTTTGAAGAAATAGATCCAAATAAAATAAAAGATGGAAATTTAGCAACTATCGTTGACTATGATAAAAATGGAAATCAAACTTCAAAAGTAATTAGAACTTATCCAATTACAACAGAAAGAGAATGGAAGGTAATCGAAGCAACGATTGAAGCATTACAAAAATAATTGAAAGAGGTTGGTAATATGATAAAAAATAAGAATACTATAATAGCTATGAGTGTTCTAGTTATCAGTATTGTTATTTTTATTTTCAGCTACTATAGTTGGGGAATGTCAAATGTCTCCAATGATAAAAATGATATAGAAATAACTATTGAACCAGGTTCTATTTGGAGTGTAAGCAAGACATTAAAAGACAACAATCTAATAAGGAGTAAATTCTGGTTTTATTTTTATTGTAGAGGCAGTAAAAATACTAACTTAATGGCTGGGGATTATACTTTAAATAAAACTATGAATGTAAAAACCATAGTTAATATATTAAGTGGGAAAAAAATAAAGAAAAATGATGATACAATTAGAATAACATTTAGAGAAGGTATCAATATAAGAAAAATTACAAGCATTATTACAGAAAAAACAAATAATAAAGAAGATGATGTCTATTCATTACTAAAAGACAAAGAGTATTTAAATAAAATAATAGATAAATACTGGTTTTTAACAGATGAAATATTGGATAAAGACATCTATTATCCATTAGAAGGATATTTATATCCAGAAACATATGAATTTATAAATACTGATGTATCAGTAGAAGATATATTTGAAACTATGTTAGACCAAATGGATAAAGAATTAACTCCATATAAAGATGATATAAACAAATCAGATTTAACTATCCATGAATTAATAACTCTAGCAAGTATAGTAGAATTAGAAGCTAAAAACGATGATGATAGAAAAGGCGTGGCATCAGTTTTTTATAATAGGTTAGACAGCAGCATGACATTAGGAAGTGATGTAACAGCTTATTACGCAGCTAAAAAAGATGATTGGAGTAAATCACTTACACAAGATGAATTATATGATTGTAGTAGTAAATATAATACAAGATGTAGAGAATTTGGAGGATTACCTATAGGTCCAATAGCAAACGTAAGTAAAAGTTCCATAGAAGCAGTAATAAATCCAGATAAAACAAACTATTATTATTTTGTAGCTGATTGTAAAGGAAATACTTATTTTAGCAAAACAGATACAGGAAATATAAGTAATAAAAATAAACTAATTAAAGAAAATAATTGGTGTGGTTAGAGGTAAAATATGACAATACAAATTATAATACTAATAATAGGATTTATATTCTTAATAAAAGGAGCAGACATTTTTGTAGATGGTGCTTCATGTACAGCAAGGCATCTAAAACTATCAAAAATGTTTGTAGGATTAACAATAGTAGCTTTTGGTACTAGTGCCCCAGAATTTGCCGTAAGTTGTAAATCATTACTAAGTGGATCGAGTGATTTAGTATTAGGTAACGTAATTGGTAGTAATATTACCAATATATTATTAATCCTAGGAGTAGGTGTAGTTATAAATCCAATAACAATAAAAAATAATACAGTAAAAAAAGAAATACCACTATGTCTATTAATAACATTGTTATTAACATCACTATTTTTAGATAATATCCTAGGTATAGGAAATAATAATACAATTACTAAAGGTG
>CACXFI010000106.1 GCA_902766875.1 uncultured Erysipelotrichaceae bacterium
CTATTATGCACAAGTAGCTGTTGGAACAAGTAGTGATACCGAATTTACATTTAGTACTTCCTTAATGCCATCAAATAGTGGTACAGTATTTGTAAGTTATTTTGATAGAGATTATATGTCTATCCAAAAACTATTTAAAGAAAAAGGCTATTATGTATTTAGTATGCATGGAAATAATGGTGATATGTGGAATCGAAATACTATGTATAAATCACTAGGATACGATTATTTCTATAGTAAATCATCATATGAAATAGATGAAACAATAGGATTAGGATTATCAGATAAATCTTTTCTTAAACAAACAGTCGAAAAACTAAAAGAAATAAATAGTGAACATAAAAATTGGTATGGAACAGTTATAACTCTAACTAATCATACTCCATTTGGAGACTCAGAATTAATGGATGATTACCCAACTACCAAAACAGTGGAAATAGATGGTGAACAAGTAACTAGAGATTATATAAATGGAACAACTTTAGGTAATTATCTAAAATCAGTTCATTATGCCGATCAAGCTCTAGGAGAATTCATAACTAATCTAGATGATGCTGGATTATTAGAAAATACAGTAATAGTAATCTATGGAGATCATGATGCCAAAATAAGTCAGAAATATTATAATATGTTATATAACTACGATCCTATCCAAGATAGAGTTTTAGAACCAGAAGATGAAGGATATACAGAATATAATAAATATAAATATATCCAAGATAAAAAAGTGCCATTTATAATATGGACTAAAGATCACAAATATAAAGCTAATATAAATATACCAACTGGTATGATAGATGCTCTACCTACATTAGGAAATATGTTCAATATTCATAGTGACTATCAGTTAGGACATGACATAATGAATATAAAAAATGGAGATAATATAGTAGTTCAAACAGATGGTTCTTATATAACTAGTAAAATAATATACGATAGCCAAAAAGGAAGTATATATCCATTAAATAATGAAGCAGTAGATGAATCTTACATAGAAGCAAACACAAACTATGCTAACGAAATAATTGATATATCACAAGATATAATTAATTACGATTTAATAAAAGAATTAGAACAAGAAAAAGAAAATGTCAATTGACATTTTCTTTATTTATATTCTATTCTATATAATTTAGCATGTATAACAATTCTCCTATTACCAGAATTAGTACATGTTTGTAAAGTTAATATCTTATCAGTAATATCAACATCATTATTAAAATTATAAATAGTTCTACTAGATATTGTTTTCAAAAAAGTATCATATGTCTCATCAGTAAAACCAGTAGTCAAATAATATACTTCAGGTTCAAAAGTATAAACAGAAAATATTTGCCATACAGAGTTAGAATTCTCAGTAGATAGTTCAATATAATGATGCGATTCATCATTAAACCATCCATCATTAAGTACCCAAGTTAAAGAACTAAACATTTTACCATTAAGAGAATTATGCCCATATATTATAGTATTTCTACCAAATGTATCAAAATTATTTCTATAATCTGCAAATATCCAACCACTGTAATAGCTATGCTTATAAAAATCATGAGTCAAATAATAAGAATTATCATTGGTTTGGACAACAGGATAATTAACATTAGTACCATTAACCCATATCCATCCAACAGTATCAGGATTAATTTTTTTATTAGATTCAATATCAGCATATTTTATTTGAGCAGCTGAACTATACGTAACTTGTTCAGCATTATCAACAACATCTGGCTCGTTACTACCATCATCCAAATCATTAGAAGGATCTGCAATTAAAACCTCTGTATCTTCAGTAATCCATTGCGATAAAGCTTTAATTCTCTCATTTTGAACAAATCTTCTCGTAATGTAAAATACACATCCCAAATATATAGCCACAGATAATATTAAAAAGAACATAGAAATCCAAGATTTCTTAAAATGAGGTCTTACATAATTTTTTCTGCCAAAAATAGTCATAACACCAAGTATTAGATATTTAGGGAAAAAGCTAATAATGCTCCATAGTCCATAAAAAAACCATCTAACTATATTTTTAACTAAATTAAATACTTTCATAAAATTCTCTCCTTATACCTTAATTAACATTATTATATCATGTTTTTATTGTTTTAGTTAAAAAAATGTTGTATAATACACATGAATTGAGGAAGATAGTATGAATAATTTAAAAATAGGAGATAAAGTTGAAATTCACTGTTACAAACATAATGGTAAATTACATAGACAATCTGATGAAACAATGATTCTAGATGTAAAAGATGATTATATAGTTTGTGGAAATAACAAAGCTACTATCGTAGATAGTGATGGAACTGTAAGAAAAACCAAAGAAACAGCTATATTATTCTTTTATAAAAATAATTGGTTTAATATCATAGGACAATTAAAAGATTATGGAATATACTTTTATTGTAATATAGCAACCCCATATATAATAGATGATAGAGTTATCAAATATATTGATTACGATTTAGATTTAAGAGTATTCCCAAATGGTAGTTTTAAAATATTAGATAGAATGGAATATAAATTCCATAAAAAACAAATGAACTATTCTAGAAGATTAGATTTCATTCTAAAATATGAATTAGGAACACTTATAGATAAAGTTAGACATAAAGAACCACCGTTTGATAAAGATAGTATTGAAGGGTATTATGAACTATATCAAGAATTACTTTCTAAAGAAAAAGATGTTAACTAGAGCTAAATATTGTCGAAATTTGTCAAATATTTAGCTTTTTTATCAAAAAAATGCAAAAAAGTGTTGACTTTCCATCAAATATTTGATATATTCGATATGCACTCGGACGAAATATATTGATAAATATGGTATTTTGTGA
>CACXFI010000107.1 GCA_902766875.1 uncultured Erysipelotrichaceae bacterium
CTTACAAGTTATTTCTATTACATAACTCATACTAGAATCATTATAAGAATCTATTCCCAATAATTTTACTTCTTTAGCCCCTTCTATGCTAAGTAAATCTTTTTCTATTTCCATAATCTTATTCTCAAATAATTCTATATTTTGATCATATGATATAGGAATATTTAATAATAACTTATAATCATACATACTATAATTATTAACTTCATTAAAAGCACTATTATCAATTATTTTAACTTCTCCAGAATAAGACTTAACTTTTGTAGTTTTTAATCCTACAGATATTACTTCTCCCATAAATCCATTTATAGATATGTAATCTCCTACTTCATAATGATTATCAAAGATAATAGAAATACCTGCTATTAAATCTTTAACCAAATCTTCAAAAGCAAGTCCTAACACTACTCCAACTATTCCAAGTCCTGCTACTAAACTAGTAGTATTAACTCCATAAACATTTAGAATAGCAATAACAACTATAACTGCTATTAAATACTTCATTAAATTTTTAATTAAAGAAGTAATAGTCTTCTGCTTCTTACCAAAGTTTTTATTAGCTCTTATATTCATAGAAGCTAATCTAGTAAGAAATCTAGATAATACTTTAAATAGTATTAGACCAACTACTATATATATAATTGGTAAAAAAAACTTTTCTGAACCTATAAACTTTATCATTTAATTCTTCCTTTCTAAAAAATTAATTAATATCTCATTAGATAAATATAAATATTTAGGATTAATTTTCAAATAACCATCTTCTATCATTAACAATTTATCTTCCAATAATTTATCAATATCAAATACTTTATTTATATCTTCATTATATATATCTTTAAAACTATTTATATTAACACCGTCTATCTTTCTAAGTCCTAATATCATAGTATTAGACATTCTAATATCTTTATCTTCTAATTCTATACTATCTATATAATTACCCTTTAAATACTTAGATAAATTCTTAGTATTACTTATCCTCTTATTATCTATAAAACTAACAGCTGATAATCCAAAACCATAATAATTACCATTATCCCAATAATTAATATTATGACTAGATTCATAACCTAATTTACTATAATTACTAATTTCATAATGATTATAATTATTATCTAATAATCTATCTCTTATATATTTATAATCATCATATTCTATATTATCATCTATATTATGATAATCATTTATATATAGATAAGTATGTGGTTCTATAATTAAAGAATAACAAGATATATGAGGAATATCTAATTCTAAAAATATATCTAAATCTTTTTTTAATACATCTCTATTAGGGATTATACCATATATTAAATCAATATTTATATTAGTTAAACCATTAGTTTTCAATTTTTTTATTATATCTATAGTCTTTTCTTTATTATGATTTCTATTTAATAGTTTTAATATATCTTTATCAAAAGATTGAACCCCTATACTAACCCTATTAACACTATACTTTTTTAATAGTTTTATCTTATCCAAATTCAAAGATTCAACATTAGACTCAATAGTAAATTCTATATCTTTACTCTTATTAAATATCTTAGTAATTTTAAATAATCTTTCTAATTCATCTTTATCTAAACTAGTAGGAGTTCCACCTCCAATATATATAGAATTCACTATTTCTCCCTTATACCTAGATTTAATCTCTTTTTCTAAATTATCTAAATAATTATTAATATACTTTTTATTATAAAATATTTTACAAAAATCACAATAATTACAAATATTAGTACAAAATGGTATATGAATATATATACCTAAGAAGGATTGCATTCACTTACTCCACTTTTATCAATTTTATAACTATAATCATCACCATCACCATCACCATCACCATCAACATCTTTATCATATTCATAAACAATATAATAATCATCACCACTATATTCATTACCATCAGTATCTTTATAACTATTTTCAGATAAATATCCCATACTATATAAAGTCTCCAAAGAAACATAACACTTAGTTTTACCATCAGGAAGAACAGTATTATAATTATCACTAACATACTCTCTAGCTGCACTAATAAAAGCTCTTTCTTTCTCTTTAGATATTTTTTCTTCAGTTCTTCCAAATAAAGATGTAATACTAGGCATTGCTATAGCTGTAATAATAAGTAGTATTGCAATAACAGCCACTAATTCTATAATAGTAAATCCTCTATTATCTTTTAATTTTTCTCTTACCATGTTTCTTTCTTCTCCTTCTTTTTTTTCTTCTAAACATTTTATATATCAATAATAATATAATAACACCTAATATAGATATTACTAATTTAGTATGTTTATATTTAATTTTTTCAGTTAAAATAACAGGATAAGTATATAATATATTATCATTATAAGATACTTTTACTTTACCTAATTTAGTATCCTTCTTTATCTTATAATTTAATTTATCTATACCTTCATATATATATTCTATCTTATCCATATCCATATCTTTATCCAAATATAAAGATATATCATCACTACTTACAATATCATACTTTTTTTCAAAACCATCTACTATATCTATAGTTTCTAATTTTTGTTTCTTTTTAATAATTTTTCTATATTCATAGTTATCATTATAATAATCATATATATTAATAGCATCTTTAATATGATATGGATATCTACTAGCATAAGGAGCATCAGAAGTAACAAGTAAATAATTAATATCATTATATTTAGCTATAGAAGTTAAACATAATCCAGCTCCATCAGTATACCCAGACTTAGATCCTAATATTTTATCAGTATCTAATTTATATTTATCACCAGATTGCTTTAAAGTACTTAAAAGTTCTATACCATTAGTTGTTTCATACTCTTTAGTCGTATATATCTTATAAAAATCCTTATTATCTAATGCATACAATAATAATTTTACTATATCATTAACAGTAGAATAATTATCATCATCATCTCTGCCTATAGGATTAGAAAAATGACTATTATCCATCCCTATTTTTTTAGCTTCATCATTCATTAACTTAACAAAACTATCTATATCACCACTTACACTAATAGCAGTAGCTTGACCAGCATCAGCTCCACTAGGAAGCATAGTACCATATAATAAATCCCAATAAGTTACTTCATCACCTACTTTAAAACCAGCAGTCGTATATTCTGAAATATCAGCAAAAGCACCTCTTGTTATAGTAACAGTATCATCTAAATCATCTATATTCTCTATAGCAGTTAAAACTGTCATAATCTTAGTAAGACTTGCTATTTGTATTTTTTTATCAACATTTTTCTCATATAAGACAGTTTTATCATCCAAATTATATAATAGATAATTCTTAGAATTAATTTTAGGTAATTCTGGACTATCGTTAGAATTTTGAATATATTCCAAATACCCCTCATCAATATCAGCATAAACATTATCAAAACTTACACACAACAAAACAAAAATAACTAATAATACCTTAATTCTTTTCATATCATATCCCTCTTATTATCTAAATATAATTATAACACGGATAATAAAAGAAGTAAATTTATATTAGATATCTGTTTCAAATTATTAATTTATATGATATAATTAACCATGAGGTGAGTACTATGAAAATAATTGAATTAACTGAAGATCAATTTCGAAATTACTCTGGTGTTCATAGTAGAAGGAATCATCTTCAAACTATAGAATACGCTCGCATGAAAAAAGAAGATAATTACGAATCTTTATTTCTAGGGCTTGTTGATGATAATGAAAATATAATAGCAGGTTCCCTAATCTTAAGCAAAAAAATCAACAATAAGAATAAACAAGGTTATGCTCCTTGGGGATTTTTAATTGACTATAATAATAAAGATTTATTAAATATCTTTACAACTAAACTAAAAGAATATTTAAGAAAAAAAGATTTCGTATATTTACAAACCAATCCTAATATAAGATATAAAGTTTATGATAAAAAATTAACCATAATAGATGGTAATGCTAATAATATCAACATTTTAAAATCATGTGGTTATAATTTTGCTGGATATAAAGATGAATTTTCTAAATATAGTATATACCTTAAAGGAGAAGATTCAATAAATGCTATCTATAACAAATTTAATAGAAGTACTAAAAGAAATATTGAATTTTGTTTAAATATGGGTATAACAGTCCATAAAGGTAATTTAGATAACTTTGACTTATTCTATGATTTAGTAAAAAACACTAGTACTAAAAGCATGGACTTTTATAGAAAACTATCTAGTTATTTTAATACTGATTATAATAAATTTGAAATATTTTTTGCTAAATTAAATCCTGAAGTATATATAAATAACTTTCAATATTTATTAAAACAAGAACAAGAAAAAAACAACAAAATATCTAATGATATGAAAAATGATTATAGAGCTAGTTCTTCCAAACTAATAAATCAAAAAATGAAATCAGATAGATTAATAGAAAAATATAAAAAAGAAATAATAAGAGCTACTAATGTATATAAAATATTCCCTGATGGAATAATTATAGGAACATGTGGCATTATCAGAAATAATAAATCAATATATTTTATAGTAGATGGATATAATAAACAATTAAATTATATCCATAGTGTTCCCCTAATAAAATGGGAAATAATAAAAATATATCATACTGTTAATTATAGAGAGTTCTATTTAGGTCCTGTTCATTCTGATCTTAATAATAAAGAATATCAAGGACTACTTCAAAGTAAACTAGGTCTTGGTGGTGAAATAGTAGAATATCCAGGTAACTTTAATTTAATAACTAATAAATATTTATATACAATATATTCTAATTTCACAAATATGGGTAATCAAAAAAAATAGCTTAATTCAAGCTATTTTTTTATTATTCCATAATTTCTGAAACAACACCAGCACCAACTGTACGTCCACCTTCACGAATAGAGAACTTAGTTCCATTTTCTACAGCGATTGGTGAAATTAGTTCAACTGTCATTGTTACATTATCACCAGGCATTACCATTTCAGTACCTTCTGGTAAAGTAATTACACCAGTAACATCAGTAGTTCTGAAATAGAATTGTGGTCTGTAATTTGAGAAGAATGGAGTATGTCTTCCACCTTCTTCTTTAGATAGTACATAAACTTCAGCTTTAAATTTCTTGTGAGGTTTAACTGAACCTGGTTTACAAAGAATTTGTCCTCTTTCAACATCATCTCTTGAAATACCACGTAATAATACTCCAGCGTTATCTTCAGCTTCAGCATAATCTAAAGACTTTCTAAACATTTCAATACCAGTAACAACTGTCTTTTGAGTATCTCTTAAACCAACGATTTC
>CACXFI010000108.1 GCA_902766875.1 uncultured Erysipelotrichaceae bacterium
CAATATAAATTTGAATTAGGGTTTTAAAAGAACGTTCTTTTTATAAAGTGTCTATTTTTCCTTGACTACTTCAAAATAGTTCTTTTTATTTTAAAATATGGTTAACTGATAGTGTAAAATTAATACAAAATAATTGTTTTATGATATTATATTGTTCTATTGATGAAGGGAGATGATCAAAATGGATAATAAGAATTATATATTCTTAAGTGAAGAACAGAAAGCACGTGAGAGAGCTATTTTACTTGAGTTAAATAGAGATCCTTTTGAGTCTGTTTTTGATCATAATAAATTATTCTTATTAGAGACAGGAATATTTTCTAAAAATTCATCAGAATATAAACTATTAACATGTAATCAAAGAAAAGAAGTTTATAGTTTTTTGAAAATGTCTCGTGAAGATATTAAATCATTAAGACATATGGAAGACTATTCTCCTTCATATAGATATACTTTAATTCAAACTATGTTAGGGCTATCAGATTTGATAAAAATTGTTTTTGGAAATAAAGAATTTGAAAGAGAATATGTTAAAAGAAATTCTAAACTAGATAATATATATGAGTCTAATGATGTAAAAATATATGATAATTATAATTATCCATTTGATATAGATTTTTCTAGTAAGATTATTAAACATTATTATTTAGAAACTATGAGTTTTTTACCTTCAATTAAGGTTATGGAAGATAATAATGTTAAATATATTCCTTTAAATAGATTAGGATTTAATAATAAAGAATTAAAAAAACTAGATAAATGTTATCATAAGAGTATTTATGATTTTATTAGTATAAATTTAAATAAATTAGAAAATAGTGATGATTCTGAGCAATTAAAAAATAAACTTAAAATATTAGATTTATATAGTTATAAATATTCTAAGGTTAATAATTATAATCAAAGTTTTATTCCTAAGATTAAATTATTAAAGTTGTCTAATAGTAAATAATTTTATTATTTATTTAAAAAGTGTTGTAAATATTCATAAAAAGTAATATAATTATATTGTTCCTTATATCTTGGTGTTTCGTACCTCTTACGAATACTAGGTTAGGGTGAAAATAAGATTAGGAGGTAATATTATGGCTTTAAAGAAAGAAGTTAAAGATAAGATAATTAAGAAGTATGCAAGAGATAGTAAAGATACTGGATCTCCGGAAGTTCAAATTGCATTACTTACTGAAGAAATTAAAGCTTTAACAAAACATTTACAAGAAAATAAACAAGACAAAGATTCTAAACGTGGACTTTTAATTAAAGTTGGTAAGAGAAAAAGTTTACTAAACTATCTTGTTAAGACTGATGTTAAAAAGTATCGTGAAGTAGTAGCTAGTCTTGGTTTAAGAAAATAATAAACGAACGGTGGGCACTCTTTTTTGAGTGTCTTTATTTTGGTAGAAGGAGAGATTATGGATAAGAAAGTATTTACATTGGATTTCAGGGGAAGAACTATTACGGTTGAAATTGGAGAATTAGCAAAGCAAGCAGCTGGTGCTTGTTTAGTAAGATATGAAGATACAGCAGTATTATCTACTTCAGTTATGAGTAATAATGCAAGTACAGCTGATTTCTTTCCACTTACTATTAATTATCAAGAAAAATTATATTCAGTTGGTAAAATACCAGGTGGATTTATTAAAAGGGAAGGGAAGCCTACAGATCAAGCAGTATTAGCAGCTAGACTTATTGATAGACCTATTAGACCATTATTTGCTGATGGATTTAGAAATGAAGTACAAGTAATTAGTACTGTATTATCAGTAGATCAAGATTGTACTCCAGAAATGACAGCGTTATTTGGATCATCTTTAGCTTTAATGATTAGTAATATTCCATTTAATGGTCCAGTAGCTGGAGTTGTAGTAGGTAAAATAGGTGATGAATTTATTATTAATCCTACTGGAGAACAAGTAGAAAAAAGTGAACTTATATTAAATGTAGCTGGTACACGTGATGCTATTAATATGGTTGAAGCTGGTTCTCATGAAGTATCTGAAGAAGTTATGATTGATGCTATTATGTTTGGACATGAAGCGATTAAAGAATTAGTTAAATTCCAAGAAGAGATAACAAAAGAAGTTGGAGTAGAAAAAATAGAAGTAGAACTTGCTAAAATAGATGAAAATATTGAAAAAGAAGTAAGAGAAGAAGCTACTTCTAAAATGTTAGAAGCTATTCAAATAAAAGATAAGCTTGAAAAATATGCTGCTATTGATAAAGTAAAAGAAGATGCAGTAGAATTATTTAGTGAAAAATATAAAGATGATGAAAATTTATAGAATATTTTAAAAGATGTAGCTAAAGTAGTTAATAATATTGAAGGTGAAGAAGTTAGAAGATTAATAACTGAAGAACATATTAGACCTGATGGTAGAGCTATGGATGAGATTAGACCATTATCTGCTAGTGTAGATATTCTAGCTAGAACTCATGGTAGTGCTTTATTTACTAGAGGTCAAACTCAAGTATTATCTACTACGACATTAGGGGCTATAGGAGAACATCAAATATTAGATGGCTTAGGTCTTGAAGAAGAAAAGAGATTTATGCATCATTATAATTTCCCTGCTTTTTCTGTAGGAGAAACTGGAAGATATGGAGCTCCTGGTAGAAGAGAAATAGGACATGGTGCTTTAGGAGAAAGAGCTTTATTACAAGTTATTCCTTCTGAAGAAGAATTCCCATATACAATTAGAGTTGTATCTGAGGTATTAGAAAGTAATGGTTCATCTAGCCAAGCTTCTATTTGTGCAGGATGTTTATCATTAATGGCTGCTGGTGTTCCTATTAAAAGACCTGTTGCAGGTATTGCTATGGGACTTATTACTAAAGATGACAAATATACTATTTTAACTGATATTCAAGGGTTAGAAGATCACATGGGAGATATGGACTTTAAAGTTGCTGGTACTAGAGAAGGTATTTGTGCTATGCAAATGGATATTAAAATTGATGGAGTTACTAAAGAAATATTAACTGAAGCTATGGCACAAGCTAAAAAAGCTCGTATGGAAATATTAGATGTTATGGAAGCTACTATTCCTGAACCTAGAAAAGAATTATCTAAATATGCTCCTAAGATTACTCAATTTACTATTAATCCTGAAAAGATTAAAGATGTTATTGGTAAAGGTGGAGATATGATAACTAAGATTATTCTTGAAGCTTCTAATGTTAGTTCTGTAAATGATAAAAATGCAGTTAAGGTAGAATTAGAAGATGATGGTAGAGTAATTATATATCATAGTGATCAGGCTATTATTGATAAAACTAGAGAAATGATCGAAAATGTTGTTAAAGAAGTAGAAATTGGAAAAACTTATACATGTAAGGTAGTTCAAACTGAACCATTTGGTGCTTTTGTTGAATTATGGCCTGGTTGTGAAGCTTTAATACATATTTCTCAATTAGATACTAAGAGAGTAGAAAAAACAGAAGATGTTGTTAAAGTAGGTGACGAAGTTGTTGCTATTGCTACAGGATATGATAAGAAAGGTAAATTAAATTTATCTCGTAAAGAGGTACTTTTAAAAAATAAAAAACCTAGTGATGGAGTTAAAGTAACTAGAGAAATAAATACTTCTCCTGCTACTGAAGAAAAAGAAGAAAATGAACCTATAATAGTAGAAAAAGAAATAGAAGTTAAAGAAAATGCAGAAGAAGTACCTAAAGTAGAAAAAAGGGAACCACTTAGTGATGAAAAACTTGATGAAGAATTAGATAGATTATTAAATGATATAGATAATGAAGTAGATAATAAAGAAGAATAATAATAAGAATTATTATTCTTTTTCTTTTTTTGTTAAATTATTCATATATTTAATTAGGTGGTATAAATGAAAAGAATTATTCAAGGTATAGGTCTTATATCTTTTATATGTTTTAGTTTTATGTATACTGATAAAGTTATGGAAGTAATTAATGAAAAAGATTCTTTAATGATAGAAATAGTTAGTAAAAAAGATAAATATAAAATAGATTTTGTAGAAGCCGATATAGATAAAGATACGATTATACCTGGTATTAATGGGAAAGAAGTAAATATAGATGATAGTTATCAAAAAATGAAAGAAATAGGTATATTTAGAGAAGACTTATTAATTTACTATACTACTTATCCTAAAATATTACTTAAAAATAATTATGATAAATATATAATTAGTGGCAATAACAGTAAGAGAGAAGTATCTTTAATATTTGTTGTAAATAATAATAATAATATTAAAGAATTAACAGATATAATAAATAAATATAATGTTGATGTTAATCTTTTTGTAGATTATGATATTTTAAATAAAAATAATAATATAATACATAATAATATAGAACTTCATAGTTATGGTAGTAATGGTGTATATACTCATGAAAACATAATGTTATCCAGAAATATTATAAAAAGTAAAACTGATAATAAAACTAATTATTGTCTTACTTTAATAAAAAATAAAGATGTATTAAATACATGTAGTAAAGAAAAATTATTTACTATTATTCCTACTATAAATTCAAATAATAATCCTTATAATGATGTTAAAAATAGTTTAAAAAATGGTAGTATTATTAAATTAGAACTAAATAATCAAACTATAAAAGAATTACCTAGTATAATAGATTTTATTAATAGTAAAGGTATTGATATAGTATATTTAAGTGATTTGTTATCTGAAGAATTATAATATATTTAAAGAAATAAAATATAATAATTTTATTTCTTTTATTTTTAAATTATGTTATTATAAATATGCAGGTGATATTATGAGTAGAAGTGAACAAAGAGTAGAAATTATGACTATGTTGTATCAAGTTTTATTATATAAAAAGAATAAGATGGAATATAATATAGATATTTTATTAGATGATAAAGATGATTTTATTAAAAATATTGTTAATGGTGTGTTAGAAAAGGAAACAGAATTAGAAGAACTTGCTAATAAATATTTAAATAATTGGAAATTAGATAGATTAGGATTTACTGATCAAGCTATTATAAAGATGGGGATATATGAAATATTATATACTGATACTCCTAATAGAGTATGTATAAATGAAGCTATAGAACTTTCTAAGAAATATTCTGATGATTCTGTTGTTGGTATAGTTAATGGTGTATTAGACAAAGTATACCATAATGAGGTATCTGATGCAGAATAATTATATTACTATTACTGAATTTACTAGATATTTAAAAAGTAAATTTGATTATGATGAAAATTTAAAAAAGGTATATATAAAAGGAGAAATATCTAATTTTAAAGCTCATACTAGAGGACACTTTTATTTTACTTTAAAAGATGAAAATAGTAGAATTAATGCTGTTATGTTTGCTTCTAGTACTAAGAATATTAAATTTAAACCAGTAGATGGAATGAAAGTTTTAGTTACTGGTAGAGTAACTATATACGAAGCTACTGGTGGATATCAAATATATGTTGAAGATATGGTAGAAGATGGTATTGGTAATTTATATATAGCTTTTGAACAGTTAAAAGAGAAATTAGCTAAAGAAGGTTTATTTAATAAAGAACATAAAAGAAAAATACCAAGATGCCCTAATAAAATAGGTATAGTAACCGCTAGTACGGGTGCCGCTATTAAAGATATTTTAACTACTATTAAAAGAAGATATCCTATATGTGAAACTATATTGTTTCCTTCTTTAGTACAAGGAGAACTTGCTAAAGAAGATATAGTTAAAAAGATAGAACTTGCTAATACTTATGATATAGATACTTTAATAGTAGGAAGAGGGGGAGGCTCTATAGAGGATTTATGGCCTTTTAACGAAGAAATAGTAGCTAGGGCTATATATAACTCTAGAGTACCTGTAATTAGCGCTGTAGGGCATGAAATTGACTTTACAATAGCAGACTTTGTTGCGGATTTAAGAGCACCTACACCAACAGCAGCGGCAGAGTTAGCTGTTCCTGATATTAATACAATAATAACTTATTTAGATACAGCTAGAAGTAGAAGTTATAACTCTTTAACTAATATAATAGAAAACAAAAAATTAGTATTAGATAAATTAAAAGATAGTTATGTATTAAAGAATCCTAGTAATATGTATGAGATAAAAGAACAAAAACTAGATTTACTTATAGATAACTTAAATAAAGCTATGAATAGAAATATTGAAAATAATAATGTAAGATTATTTAAACTATCTAATAGTTATATTTTAAATAATCCTAGTATGTTATATAAATTTAAGAGTCAAAATTTAGATAATATAATAAGTAAATTAGAAGTATTAAATCCTATGAATACATTAAAAAGAGGTTATGCTATTGTTAGAAGTAAGAATAAAGTAATATCTAGTATTAATAGTGTTAAAGTAAAAGATAAAATATCTATCAATTTAAAAGATGGAAATATAGAAACAGAAGTAATTAAGGTAGGAGAGTAAATATGAGTGAAAAAAAAGAATTATCATTTGAAGATAAAATTAGAGAACTTGAAAAGATAGTTACAGAACTTGAAAGTGGAGAAGTTAACTTAGATGATGCTATAGATAAATATACTAAGGCTATGAAGTTAGCTAAAGAATGTTCAGATAAATTAACTAAAGTATCAGATAAAGTTAACAAGATTATGCTAGAGAATGGTAAATTGGAAGATTTTAGTGTTGAAGAAGAAAAATAATATTGGAGGAATAAAATGGGATTAGTTAAATGTCCAAATTGTAAAAATGATTCATTTGATGATTATAAATGTAGTTATTGTGGATATATTCTAAAAGAAAAAGATAATCCATATGACAAAAATATATATAATGATTTAAAAAATGAGTATATTAAAAATAAAAATAAACCTGAATTAATAAAATATGGACAAAATAAATATAATTTATCACTACAAGAAACCAAAGAGATAGTTGATTTTGTAGCTGATGAATTATATGAAAAAGAAAACTTTAAAACATTTGATGAAGTAAATAATAACGATAAATATAAGAGTAGAACATATAAATTTTCTATAATTAATTATTTTTTACATAATTTAGTATTTGTTATATTTTTTATTTTGGCTATATTATATTTTATGAATGATTGTTCCATTATTCCAATATCTTTAGGAATATTTTTGATGTGTACTATTTTATTTATAAATCTTATACATACTGTACATTTTGCTGATAGTGAATTTGTTATTGAACCAGGAAATATTAGCTTTTCTATTGTTCATCAAGAACATCCAGATGTAGCTATAGAAATAAAATCTTATAGAGATTGTATTTCAAGTATTGAAACTATTTATTTTGATATTATCAAAAGTGTTACTGTTCATCTTAATTATATTACTATAAAAGGTGAATTTAGAAAAGTGTGGTATGATTCAAGATATAATAAAAAAGGAGAAAGTAAAAAAATTGTTAAAAAAATTAGAGTTCCTAAATATTATAGGAATATTAATAGTATGATTAAATATTTATCTTATTATGTTAAATAATAAATATGTCTAATAGATATATTTATTTTTGTTTGTATTTATAGTATAATTAGAAATGGAATAGGAGAGTAATAATTATGAGTAAACCTGTAGTTTTATGTATATTAGATGGATGTGGTATTAGAGAAGAAAGTGATGGTAATGCTTTTAAAAATGCTAATACACCAACTTTAGATATGTTAATGGATAAGTATCCTCACTCTATATTAGAAGCTAGTGGACCTAGTGTAGGGTTACCTGAAGGCCAAATGGGTACTAGTGAAGTAGGACATATGAATATTGGTGCAGGTAGAATAGCTTTACAGCCTTTAGAGAATATTAATAAGTCTATTAGTGATAAAACATTTTTTTGTAATAAAGAAATATTAGATGTATTTAATCATGTTAAAGATAATAAAACTAATTTACATATATTTGGATTATTATCTGATGGAGGAGTACATTCTCATATAGATCATTTATTATCTTTACTTGATATGTGTAAAGATAACAATATAAATAATGTATATTTAGATTTATGTTTAGATGGAAGAGATACTTATGAGAAGAGTGCTTTAAAATATTTAGATATATTAAATGATAAAATTAGAGAACTTAGAATAGGTAAAATATCTACTATATCTGGAAGATATTATGGTATGGATAGAGATAATAATTTTGATAGATTAAAATTATCTTATGATGCTATAGTATATGGTAAAGGTAAGATATATAATAATTATCAAGATTTAATTCAAGATAATTATAGCCAAGGTATATATGATGAATTTGTAATACCTGGTATTATTAATAAATGTCCTTTAAATGATAATGATGGAATAATTGCCTTTAATTTTAGAAAAGATAGATTAAGAGAGATGTTTTCTTTATTATCTAATCCTACTTCTTATGAGATGGAAGCTAGTGATAAGGGGTTAGATGTAAAACACTTTAATAATTTAAAAGTATTAACTATGTATCCGGTAACAGAGACTGTTACATGCCCTCATGCATTTGATGAACAAGATTTAAAGAATATTTTAGTAGATTATCTTCATGATAATGGATATAGCCAACTTAGAATAGCTGAGACTGAAAAATATGCTCATGTGACATTTTTCTTTGATGGTGGTAGAGAAGTAGAGTATTCTGATATGAAAAAGATATTAATACCTTCTCCTAAAGTTGCTACATATGACTTGAAACCTGAAATGAGTGTATATGAAGTTACTGATAAATTTTTAGAAGAAGTAGGTAATTATGATGTTACCATTATGAATTTAGCTAATGGTGATATGGTAGGTCATACTGGTGTGTATGAGGCTGCTGTGCAGGCTGTAGAAGATATGGATAAATGTTTAAATAGAATTTATAATAAAGTTATGGAATTAAATGGAATATTGATGATTATAGCAGATCATGGTAATTGTGATGTTATGTGGGATAAAGACCATAATCCTGTTACTTCTCATACTACTAATCCAGTACCATGTATTATTACTAAAGAAGGATTAGAAATCAACAATGGAAAGCTTGCTGATGTTGCTCCAACTATATTATATTTACTAGGTTTAGAAATACCTAAAGAAATGACGGGTAATTTACTTATAAAAAATTAAAAGGACTATATGTCCTTTTAATTTTCAGCCTCTTCTAACATGTTAGTTATAAATACACCATAACCTTTAGTAGGATCATCTACTACAACGTGAGTGACTGCACCTATTATGTAGTCTTTTTGAATAATTGGGCTACCACTCATTCCTTGAATAATTCCACCAGTTTTTCTTAATAATTCATTGTCAGTAATCTCAAATAATATATTTTTATTTCCTGTTAATTCTTTGTTTATTTTTATGATATTTATATCATAATTTTTTATTTCATCATTATCTATTACTGTTAGCATTTTTGCGTTACCTAATTCTATATCATCAATTTTGGCAACTTTATATAATTTGTTATCAGGTATTTGATCAGTATATGTTCCAAATATTCCATATTCAGTATTTTCTTTTACATTACCATATATTTTAGAAGTGTCATAATTAACATTTTTTTCTCCAGGATTACCATTTTCACTAGGTGTTATACCTGTTACAGTAGATTCATAAATCTTACCATCTTTTATTTCTAATTTTTGACCTGTTGCTTTTTCTAATATTTCATGGCCTAATGCTCCATATAATTTAGTATTTGGATCTATAAAAGTAAGTGTTCCAACGCCACTAATACTATCTTTTACATATAAGCCTGTTTTATATACATCATTATTATCTTTTTCTAAATAAAGGGTTGTATTTAATTCTTTAGAACCTCTTAGATATGTAATATTAAGAGACGTTTCATTGTCTCTTAAATCAATAGCTTCTAACATTTCTTCGATAGAATTTACTTTTATTCCATTTACACTAATTATTTTATCTCCTGTTTGGAGATTGGCATTTAGAGCTGGATTTTTATTTCCTACTTGGTATGTTCCTACTATTATTATTCCTTTTGATTTTAATTCTATTCCTATGTTTTTACCGCTTGCTATTATACTTTCAGAATAAGCTAATACTAGTTCCGGAACTAACATTAATAAGATAATTAGAAGAGTAGTAATCGTGTTTCTAATTTTTTTAAAATACATGTAATCATCTCCTATAATTATCACACAGACTACAATATTATTATTAATTTATATTTTTAAATTATAAGAGTTAGTTTATTCCAAATTAAAGTATAAATTTTATTAACATTGTTATTATGCCTATTATAAAGAAAATATTTTTAAGATTATCATATTGGTATTTTTTTGAAGTTGGTAATAAGTTAAAAATAGATATTTCTAGCATAAATCCTGCTATACATGAGAATAATATTCCTAGAATAAAACTATTTATAAATTTTTTTAAAAATATAAAAGTTAATAATGCTCCTAATGGTTCTGATAGAGCAGATATTAATGTATATTTTATAGCTTTTATTTTACTGTTAGTACTGTAATATATTGGTACTGCTATACTTATTCCCTCTGGAATATTATGAAGAGCTATAGCAATGGTTAAATTAATTCCTAATTTAATATTATTATCTGCAGTTATAAAAGTTATTATACCTTCTGGAATATTATGTATTATAATTGCTATCATAGATAAAATACCAGTTTTATATAATAAGTTATTATTATTTTTAGTAGTTATTTTATCTAGAAATAATGAAATATATATACCAATAAATACAAATATTAAACTTATAAAAATTGTTATAAAGTAATTATTAGTATTTATTAATTTTATACTTTCAGGTATTAAGTCTGTTAAGGATATTGTTAGCATAACACCACTAGCAAAAGATAGAGAATAAGCTATAATTCTATTATGATTAATATTTTTTATAAATATGATTATAGTCCCAATCATGGTAGAAAATCCTGCTATTATGGTTAAGAAAAATGATAGGATAGTATCATTCATAGTATCACCATTTAATTATAATACTATTATTGAAATATTATATCATTTATGATAAAATTTAATATATATATAATGAGGTGATATGAGGGTATGGATAAGTTAAAAGTAGGAGTTATATTTGGTGGTATGTCTACTGAACATGATGTATCTATTGCATCAGGGACTTCTATTATTACTGAGTTAAATAAAGATAAATATGATATTTATCCTATATTTATAGATAAAGATGGTAAATGGTATAAATGTTTAGATATATCTAAAAAGTATAAAGTAGGGGAGTCTATTAGTGATATAGAGCTTATTACTAATATAGTAGGATATTTAAATAGTTTAGATGTTTTATTTCCAATTTTACATGGATTATATGGAGAAGATGGTACTATACAAGGATTATTTGAGTTATTAAAAATTCCATATGTTGGATGTAGAGTTTTAGGATCATGTGTGGCAATGGATAAAGTTTATTCTAAACTAATTTTTGATAGAGCTAAAATAAAGCAAGCTAAGTATGAATATATTAAGAAAGAAAAGGATAATTATATTTATGTTGATAAAGAATTTAATGAAATAAAGTCTGATATAGAAGATATTTGTAATTTGTTAGAGGGTAAATTAAAGTATCCTATGTATGTTAAACCATCTAATTCTGGGTCTTCTGTAGGTATTAGTAGAGCTTTAAATACTCAAGAATTAATTAATAGTATTAAGGAAGCTTTTAATTATGATAGAAAGGTATTAATTGAAGAAGAAATAGTTGGTAGAGAAGTTGAATGTTCTGTACTTGGTAATAATGATATAGAAGCATCTTGTATTGGAGAAATAATTATAGATAATAGTTTCTATAGTTATGAATCTAAATATAATGATCCTAGTTCTAAAACTATTATTCCAGATGATATAGATTCTAGTTTTATAGATGAAATTAGAAATACTGCTATTAAAGCTTTTAAAGCTATAGATGGAAAAGGATTTGCTAGAGTAGATTTCTTTATTGATGATAAAAATAAAGAAATATTTATTAATGAAATTAATACATTACCTGGTTTTACTAATATAAGTATGTATCCTAAATTATGGGAAGAAAGTGGATTAGCATTTTCTAAATTATTAGATAAATTAATTGAATTAGCTATTAATTTTAATAGATAATAGTGTTGGAGGTATTATGGCTAAGAAAAAGAGAAAGAGAAAATTTAAAAGAATTGTTAAAATATTTCTTGGATTATTAATAGTAATTGTTTTAGTATTATTGTATTTAAATATTAATAATAAAGATATTATTTTAAAGAATGATTTAACTATAGAATTAGGAAGCGATATTAAAGTATCAGATATTATTGAATCTTCAAAGTATAAAGTAATAAATAAGGAAGATAAAATAGATACTTCTAAATTAGGAAACAAGGAAATTACTATAAAATATAAAAAGAATAATAAGAATAATAGCTATATAGTTAAAATAAAAATAATAGATAGTGAAAAACCTGTTATATCTACTGAAGAAGAAATAAATGTTACTATTGGATCTAATGCTAAAATAGAAGATATGATAGATGTTTCTGATAATTCTGGTGATGATATTGATATATCTATAGATGGAGATTATGATTTAAAGAAAAAAGGTGAGTACCAAGTAACTATTATTGCAACAGATTCTTCTGGAAATAAAAGTAGTAAAAAAGTTAAAATTAATGTTTTAGATAATCTTGATTATAATGCTGATGGTTCTTTAATAGATGGTATTTATACTACTAATAAAGGATATACTGTTAAGATTCAGAATGGTGTTGCTAGTATTAATGATATTATTATAGTTAATAAAACTTATTCGCTACCATCTACTTATACTCCTAAAAAACCATATAAGAGTATAGCGGGTCGTGGATATTGTACTGATTGTATGGAGGATTTTGTTGTTGAAGCTTTTCTAAAAATGAAAGATGATGCTAGTCGTGAAGGCTTAAAGTTATGGGTTGGTAGTGGATTTAGATCTTATGATACACAAAAGATGCTTTATAATAATTATGTTAATAAAGATGGTAAAGAGGCTGCTGATACGTATTCAGCTAGAGCTGGTTATTCAGAACATCAGAGTGGATTATGTTTTGATTTAAATTCTGATAGTGATGCATTTACTAACACAAAAGAAGGTAAGTGGGTAAATGATAATGCTTATAAATATGGTTTTGTTATAAGATTTCCTAAAAATAAAGAAGAATATACTGGTTATGAATACGAATCATGGCATTTAAGATATGTTGGTGAAGAATTAGCTAAGAAGTTATATAATAATGGCGATTGGATTAGTTTAGAAGAATATTTTGGCATTACTAGTAAATATCCAGATTAATAAGATTTTACTTTACTAATTATAAAAAATATATTATAATACAAGCAGAAAAGGAGAGAAATCATGAAAAAATTTGTAAATGAATTTAAAGAATTCATAATGCGTGGTAACGTATTAGACTTAGCTGTCGGTGTTATTATTGGTGGAGCTTTTCAAGGTATTGTTAATTCACTAATTGATAACATTATATCTCCATTAATTGGATGCTTTGCCGTAGATGGACTTAATGGTTGGACTGTAACTGTATGGAAAGCTCAGCTTGGACTTGGAGCATTTATAATGGGTGTAGTAAACTTTATTATAATGGCATTTGTTATATTCTTAATTGTTAAGGGATTTAACAAAGCTGCTGGGCTTGGAAAGAAGAAAAAGGAAGATAAGAAAGAAGAACCGGTTAAATCTAATGAAGAGAAATTATTAGAAGAAATAAGAGATTTACTTAAAAAGAAATAATTATATTATGTAAAGAATTTATTCTAAAAATGTTTACAAATTTACAAAAAACTAATGACAACATTAGTTTTTTTTGTTATAATTATTTTAAACAATAGGAGGTAGGGTAATAAATGAATACATCATTGATTGTAAATTTGAATAAACATAATGTATATTATATAAATGGAAATAAATTAGGTTTTTATATAGCATTACCTAATGGAGGGTTAGAAAGTACTAACATTTCTATTGAATTATATCCTGATTATGATAAATTAGATCCAAACAATAGTGATGGTGTTTGGTTAAAAGATGAAGTAACTAGGATATATAAAGAAGTAGATAATTATAATATTAGTTTGATTATTCCTATCTTTCATGATGATAGTTTAAAAAGAACTGATACTCAAATGGATCAAAATTTATATTTACAATTAGATGCTGAATTATCTAGTGTTATAAATAGTTCTTATCAAATGATTTCTAAGAGTAATGTTAAAGTAGAAAATAAAATATTTTTAATAAATAATGGTAGCTACAACAATTTCTGTAGATGGTTTTTACAAAGATATGGTACAAGAATAGAATATAAAAGTTATTCTGATTTAGTTGGATCACCAGCTGTTCCAACTCCAGTTCAACAACCATTTAGTAATCCAGTTGAAGCTGTTAACGTTAATGTTCAAAGCCAAAGTACAGCTCCTAGTAGTGAACAGGCATATATGGGTGTTCCTAATCCAACTCAACCTGTAGCACCTCCACCACCACCTAGTAATGGTATGGAATTTGTAACAGGTAATAATATGGGAACTACTCCTATAATAGAGCCTCCTACTTTAGGACAAATGAATAATACCCCTAACAATGAAAATGTTGAGGTTCCTCAAGCTGGTTCTGCAGGTTTCGTATCTTATCTTTTGTTAGGTATTATTACTGTGATAATTTGCTTAGGTGTACTATATATTATGCTTTAATATATAGTTTTTTATTGAAAAAACAACTTTATTTAAAAGTTGTTTTATTTTTATCTAAAATAAGTAAATATAGTAGATACAGAAGAAGCAATCATAAGTATAGCAAATAGTATTATAAATATTTTAGCTATTAAATTTCCTTTTGATTTCTTTTTCTTTTTATCTTTCTTTTTATTTGTTTCTTTTTTTGTTTTGTTATTATTTTCTTTTTTTGTTTTGTTATTATTTTCTTTTTTCTTTTTGTCTTTTTCTTTTTTTTCTTTTGAATTTTCTTTTTTTTCTTCTTCAATGCTAGTTTTTTCTTCATGTATTTCTTCTACTATTTCTTTAGATTCATTTTTTAACATACGGTTATATATAGTTTTAGCTTTACCTGTTTCTAATTCGTTTTGTACTTCTAAAAGTGTAGGTAATAATTCTTTATTCTCTTTATTCTCTTTTATTAAATTACGAAGATTTGTTTTTATTTTTGTATCATATTTTCCACTAAATTCTAATTTTTTATAAATATCTTCTTTTGTCATAATATGCACCTCTTTATCATTATATCTTATTTTATACATATTTTCAAGCTTATGTCATACATTTAATTGGTGATAATAGTGAAAGCAAAAATAAAAGCAATATACAATTTAATTTTACCTAATAAAAGAATTAATAGTCTCATTTTTATTTTATTTATTATTGGATTTATTAGTGGATGTTTATTTTTAACAATAATAAATGTAGAAGAAAAAGAAATGGTTGTTAATCAGGTTACAAATTTTATTTCTAATATTAATAATAATAGTATTAATAATTTAGATTTGTTAAAAAACTCTTTATTAAATAATTATATTTATATTATAGTTTTATGGGTATTAGGCTTATCTGTAATTGGTGTTATTATAAATATTTTTTTGGTGTATATTAAAGGATTTATATTAGGGTTTACTTTATCTAGTATTGTTTTAACTTATAAAGTTAAAGGATTATTATTTAGTTTTGTATATGTATTTCCTAATGAACTTTTAAAAGTATTAATAATAATACTTTTAGGTGTATATAGTTTAACTTTATCTTCAGATATTATTAAAGAATTGTTAAAAAAGAAAGATAACAATATTAGAGTAATATTTAAAAGATATATAGTTATATTAGGTATAAGTATAATACTAGTAGGTGTTAGTTCATTATATGAATCATATGTTATTCCTAGATTATTAAATTTTATTTATTGATTTTATTATAAGTAATTTCTTTTTTTATAATTATATGTTATACTATTTTTGTTAATTAAGAAGGAATTCTTATAGTAGGTGATAATATGAAAACAGTAGTAGTAGGTATTAGTGGGGGAGTAGATAGCTCTGTAGCTGCTTTATTATTAAAGAAGCAAGGTTATAACGTTATAGGTTTATTTATGAGAAATTGGGATAGTTCTATCAATAATGATTATTTAGGTAATCCTAATTTAGATAATGATATTTGCCCACAAGAAGAAGATTATAATGATGCTAAAAAAGTATGTGAAAAATTAGATATTCCTTTACATAGAGTAGATTTTGTGAAAGAATATTGGGATTTTGTATTTAAATATTTTTTAGATGAATTAAATAAAGGCAGAACTCCTAATCCTGATATTATGTGTAATAGGTATATAAAATTTGATTTATTTATAGATAAAGCTTTAGAATTAGGCGCTGATTATATTGCAACTGGTCATTATGCTAAAATTGAGAATAATACTTTAATGAGAGCTAAAGATTTAAATAAGGATCAGACTTACTTTTTGGCTTATGTTCCTCGTGATAAGTTTAAAAATGTGATATTTCCTTTAGCAGATTTAACTAAGCCTGAGGTTAGAAAGATTGCTATGGAAAATGATCTTATTACTGCTAATAAGAAAGATTCTACTGGTATTTGTTTTATTGGGGAAAGGAATTTTTCTAAATTTTTAGAAAACTATTTACCTAATCAACCTGGTAAAATTGTTAATATAGAAACAAATGAAGTAGTAGGGGAGCATATAGGTTTAATGTATTATACTTTAGGCCAGAGAAAAGGTCTTGATTTGGGTGGATTTAAAGAAAAATCTTTTGTTGTTAAGAAAGATTTAGATAATAATATTTTGTTTATAGCTAATGGTGATGAGAATAAATATTTATATAGTAATAAAGCTATTATTAGTGATTTTAATTTCTTAACAGATAAAAAAATAAATAAGTGTACTTGTAAGTTTAGATATAGACAAAAAGATATAGTTTGTAATGTTAGTTATAAGGATGATAATACATTAATTTTAACTTATGATATGGCTAAAGCTGTGACACCTGGACAATTTTGTGTTTTATATGATGGTGATGTTTGTTTAGGTGGGGGAATAATAGATTCTGTTGAATATAAATAATAATAATTTATGGAGAATTTTATATTCTCTTTTTTACATTTACTTGACATAATTAGACAAAAAATGATACAATATAATTGGAGGACAGATATATATGAATACTGTTGAGAAAATTAATTTAATTTTAAAGAAAGCTAATATATCTAAAGTAAATTTAGCTAAATATTTAGGTGTATCTAGACAAATGGTATATAATTATTTAGATTGTGATGATTTGTCTAAAATTCCTAATGAAAAATATCAATCTTTATTAAAATTATTGGATGTAAATAATTCTGAAGAAATTGATGCTTTAGAAATAGATAATGAATATATTCAAAGAGTTGGAAGTAAAATATTTAACTCTAAAAAAAGTCTTCCTAAGAAAGAAGAAATAGTTGAATTAACTGGTTTAAAAAAAGAAGAACAAACTGTTATTACTGATATTGTATTTTTACTTAAAGAAATGTTAAATGAGGATAAGACAAAAGAAAGTTTAACAACTATGACTTATTTTTATCATTTTTTACAAGCTATGGGTAATACTAAAGAATTAAAATATATTCTTGGATATGTCTCTAAGGCTGCAGGATATATTAAACCAAATGAATTTGCATACGAAGAAGATAATCAATACATATTTGAGGCTATTATGTTTTCGGCTATGACATTATATAATAATGGTGGTGCTTCTAAATCAAAACTTGCTGAATCTCATAAAAGATGGGAAGCTGAGCTTGAAAGAAAGAAAGAGGAAAAATTAAGTAGAACCCAAGAATTAAATACTGCTAAAGTACAGGCATTAAAAGAACTTGGATATACGGAAATAAATGAACATAATGCTAGTGAGGTATTTACTAAGATAGCTGAAATACAGTCAAGAAAAATATAATTCATTAACAAATAGTTAATGAATTTTTAATTTTAAGAGACAGATATTAAATAGAGTGGGGGAGTAGAATAATTATTAATAATCATTCTACTCTTTATTTTATTTTATTTTATAAAAAATGTATATCTAATAAATAGATATATTAATATATTTAGTTTAATTATTTAAAAAAATTATTATATTGTAATTGTAATTTTTGTATTAATTTTAATTATAATAATTTTATATTTCTTTATATGTTTATTTTAAATGATTAGTTATTTTTTTTTATATTACTCCCCTACTTTAATTTTTAAAAAAGAGTAGTGTAGAATATAGAATACTGTAATGATATATGATATTTAAATGAAAGTATAAATAAATTATATTTAGAAATTGTTATTGAATTAAGAATTAAATTTAATATAAATATTATATATTTATTTAATATTAAAATTTATTAATAATTTTTATAATTATAAACCTTTATTAATTAAGACTTCAGATGGATAATTAACCATCTTTTTACTTCTATTTATAAGTTCCTATAATATATATTATGTTAAGTTCTTTATTTTGACTATAAGTTAGATTTTTTTATTTATATCTACTCTTTTTATAATATTAATTATTATTAAATGAATAAAATATTAGTTAATTATATTTTAATTATTTGAGTTTAATTTAAGTTAAGTTGATTTTAAATAATTTTATTATTAAATTTATATATTTATATTTTATTTATTAATTTATATTTTATTTATTAATTTATATTATAATAATCATTGAATAGATTAATAGGGTATTTATTTATATAAAAATAAAAATAGGGGACTGTCCCCTATTTTTACTATATTAATGATTTTACTAAATCTGTGAATTCTTTTTCTAATTCATTTAATCTTTCTTTTGTTGTAGCTTCAAATCTTGTAGTTATATTAGGACCGGTATTAGATGCTCTTACTAGGGCAAAACCATCATCGTATTTGACTTTAACACCATCTAAAGTTATATATTTGTATCCTTTTTCTTTACAATACTCCTCTACTCTACTTATTATATTAAATTTAATACTATCATCTACTTTTATTTTACCTTCTTCAGTAGAGTAATATTTATTTATTCCCTCTAATAATTCGCTTGCTTTTTTATTTGTATTAGTTAATACTTCTAATAATCTCATTCCTACATAGATTCCATCATCATATCCTGGCCATTTATCTCTAAAATATACATGGCCTGATAGTTCTCCCGATAAAGGATAATCTCCACTTGCAGAAGCTGCTCTTGTATAGGAATTACCAGTCCTATATTCTACTGGGTTAATCCCTAGTTTTATCATTTCATCTTCTAGAGCTTTAGTGCATTTTACATCAAATAATCCTTCTTTTTTAGCAACTTTATTAACTAAATTACGCCACATAATGATCATAAATTTATCTGTTTCAATCATATTTCCTTTTTCGTCGATAAAACCTACTCTATCTCCATCTCCATCATATCCTATACCTATATCTGCTTTTTCTTCTAAAACTTTATCTCTTAATTTATATAGATTTTCATAAACACATGGATCTGGATGATGATTTGGGAAATTACCATCTGATGTATTAAATAATGGTATAAATTCTATTTTATCTTTTGGCAATTTATTGAAAATATCATCTGCTATTATAGAAGTTGTTCCATTACCACAGTCATAGACAACTTTTATTTTATTTTCTCCAAATTCTAATTTATTTACTACTAAATCAATATAAGCATCTCTTATGTCTTTTTCTTCTACTACTCCCCTACCTTCTTCAAATTTATTATTTTCAATTATATTGTATATTTCCATAACATCTTTACCATAAGCATTATGTATTCCGTTATAAGAAAATTTAAAGCCATTATATTCTTTAGGGTTATGAGAAGCTGTTATCATCATTGAACAATTAGTATTTAAATAGTTAGCA
>CACXFI010000109.1 GCA_902766875.1 uncultured Erysipelotrichaceae bacterium
TGCTTCTGAATAACCTGTTGAATAATAATCTCCAATTATATTAAAAGGGACACTTTTTACATCATAACCAAATTCTTCTCCAACTTTTTTCATTAATTCTTTATTATCTTCATCATGCCACACTTCAAATTCATAGACATTTAAGTAATCTTTATAATCTTCTTTTATTACTTCCAACCATTTTCTTTCCGCTTCGCAATGGGGGCATTCCTCACCATAGAATAAATATAAATTTATTTTATTATCTTCTATTTCTGTATTAGTAATACTAGCTACTCTATCTTTATAATCTCTACTTATCGCCAATACATTTAATGGTAATATTAATAATAACATTAATATAATTAATAATCTTTTTTTCATATTACTTCACTCTCTTTTAAGAAATCTACTATTTCATTATAACTTTTTTCACCTATTAATCTATTTATTTCTTCATCATTATTTAGTGATATAATTACTGGTAAGACTTTACCAATATTATATTTTTTTACTTCTTCTTCATCAAAATCATAGTCTAATGTTTCTATATTAAGATTAGAATAAGTTTTTTTTAATTCTTTTAAATTCTTTTTTAGTATTAAGCATGATGGGCACCATACAGCACTAATTACTAATATTCTTTTATTCATAACATCACCTGCAATTATAATTTTACATTATTATTTATATAAATTCAATAAAGTTAAGGTTGAGTTTAACTAAACTTTAAGTTTAGTATTAAAAAAACAACAAGTTTTCTTGTTATTTATATTCTATTAATAAGTCTAATATTTCTTTTTTATCTTTAAAAAAACTTCGTTTGATTATTTCTCTTTGTTTTCTATTAAATATAGTTTTTATATAAGGAATTCTATTTATATTTATTTTACCATATTCTTTTTCTAAATAATCACAGATAAATAATTTACATGATATACAATCTATAGAACATTTCTTGTTTTTTAAATATTTACATAGTCCTTCTTTACGTCTATAACAACATCCGTTACAATTATGTACTGATTTATTTAGTCTATTAGCTATACATTTATTATCTTTAAAATCACACATTTGATATATCTTTTTTTCATTTGTTAGATAATCAGATATATAATCTAAGGTTTTACTATATTTAGTTTTTAAATCTTGTTCTTTTAGTATATTATCCATATAAATTACCTCTTTTAAATTATAACAATATCTTTTTTTATAGTCAAACAAAAAAATTAATCTTATAGATTAATTTTATCTTTTAGATAGTTCTACTACTTTTCTCCATAATAATGGTCCTACTATGCCATTTATTTCAAATCCATAATCATTTTGTAATTTTTTTACTGATTTTTCTGTTAAGTCATCAAATATGCCATTTACTCTTACTCCTGGTATGGAATGATCATATCTACATATTGCTAGTAAGAATCTTTGAAATCTTCTTACATCTTCTCCTGTCGTTCCTCTAGTTAAGAAATAATCGGGATATAATTCGTTAACATAATCTTGATATTCTTTAGGAAAAGATTTTAAGATATTATCATAAGCACTTTTTAAAACTTTAAAATCTCTATAAGTAATTATTCCTGTTACTGGTAAATTATATTTTTTTTGAAAAGCTTTAACCATGGTTTCGGTATTATTTGTATAAATAGAATTAGTTGGTAGTCTTGGTATATCTTTATCTAAGAAAGCTATAGCGTCTAGAAAATAATGAATATATTCTACTTCTATACCAGTATCTCCATAACTTAATTCATCTTCATATAAAAAAGTTACCTCTTCTTCACTTAATCCTTCTGAATATAAGTCAGATAATTTTTTTACACTAGTGTAGACATATTTTATTTTATACCAAGTGGCTTTATTTACTATTCCAGTTACAGGTAGTCCAAATATTTCTTGAAATTTTTTTACAGCTTCTCTGGTAGATTCGTCATAGATACCTTGAGTAGTAGTAATAGATGGTATAGCAGGATAATTTTGTTTTATTCTTCTTAAGTCTCTTTGGATTAATAATACAGGATTTCCAAAACTACCTAATCCTACTTCATATCCAGGGTATCCTTCGGTATTATCTCCTACTGGGGCATCATATTTGATATTTATATCATTTCCATAATAATATCTTAGTATTTCTAAAGGAGTTTTTCCTTGATTAGCTAGGGAGACACTACCCCATTGTGATAATCCATCACAAGTAGTAGTTCTTCCGTCACAATATCTTGTAAAGTATGGTTGAATTTGATTACCTTTTACGACATAATTATTAAATATTTCATCAACTATATCATCTATGTTTCCGTAAGTAGATCTATTTTCTACATAAGCTTGATCAAATGATGATGATGATGTTATATCAAAGTTATAACCTTTACTACGGTACCACTCATTATAAATTCTATTCATAGCAAAAGATATAATAGCATAGATATTTGCGATAAGAGCATTTCTAGGCCAAGTTGGATATAATTCTGAAGCTGCTACATTAGATATATAATCTGTAAAAGGAATAGTAATATCACGAGCTATCTCATCAGGTTTACCTAAATGAACGGTAATATTATTTGGTACTATTGGATATCTTACTGCCATTATATCTCACCTTTTGATACCTTTAAATTAGGAACAATACTTATATTTTGAATTACTCTTATTTTTTCATAAATATTTACTTTGAATATATTACTTATGTTATCAGGATTATATGTAACATTAATATCATAAGTTATTTTATTTGGTATATCTAAATCGTTAGGATCTAATTTAGGAGCTGGTAATTCTATTTGTTCTATTATTCCTGATTCATTAGTAAAACCTTCAAAGAATATTACTTTATTATTATTAATATCTTTACTTACTACTACTTTTACATTACTAATAGGTACCGCTTCCGATGCGGCATAAGCTCTTATTTTTAAATATCCTATCTCTGGATTATCTTTAAGAAAATTTTGATATTCAACTGAATTTTTATAATTATCATCATTTATATTATAAGTATTCATAAATCCTCCTATATAATTAACTTCTGACCTACTCTTAAGAGATTAGAAGTTAAATTATTTTTTCTTTTAATATTATCTACTGTCGTATTATATTTTCTTGCTATTGAGTATAAGTTATCTCCACTTTTTACTATATAAGTAGTTGTTGTTGTATTAGTAGTTGGTATTTTTAGGACTTGGCCTATAGATAAATTGTTATTTTTTAAGTTATTTAGATTAATTATATCTGATACAGTAGTATTATATCTTCTTGCTATAGAATATAAATTATCTCCTTTTTTTACTGTATAGGTAGTAGCTATAGTATCGTTAGAGGGAGTATAATCTTCTCCAAAGCATTCTTCTATTTCACTATTATTATTATTTGTTCTAATTCTTAGTGTTTGTCCTACTTTTAAATTATTATCTGGTAGACTATTATCTTTAATTAGTGTATTTACATCTATATTATATTGTCTTGCTATGGAGTATAAAGTATCTCCTCTTTTTACTAGATAATTTATGTAATTAGGCATTATCATTTCATCTTCATTAAAATACATTTCTGGTATTCTTAAAACTTGGCCTATAGTTAGATTATTATCTTTTAGATAGTTTAGGTTTATTATTTCATTTACTGTTGTATTATATTTTCTTGCTATTGAATATAGTGTATCTCCCTTTTTTACTGTATACATAAACATATTATTGGGGTTAGTTCCAGAAGAGGATGGTATTTTTAGAATTGTTCCTATAGGTAAATTTGATCCTTTAATATTATTTAACTCTGCCAATTCTGTTACTGATACTCCAAATTGATTACTTATTCCATATAAAGTATCTCCTGCTTTAACAGTATATGTTTGATTCATCTTATCACCCAATTAATTATATGCAATAAAATTTAAAAAAAATAACATTTCTGTTAGTTTTTAATATATATTATATTGAATAATTTAATTAACTAAATTAGTATATTTTTAGACTTGAATATGATTAGTAATATGCTATAATGATTATAAGGAGAAATTATAATATGAGAGATAAAAGTGTATATAATTGGTATTTAAAATTTTTAAAAACCTTACAACAAATTAATGATTTATTTAATATTAACATCTTGAAATTACTTTTTTATGCACTATTTCCAACATTATTTATATATTATATTTATTTATCTGTTATAGTTCCATTAAGTCGAAAAAAATTATTAAATAAAGCAATAGAAGATGGTCATGTTATAGTAGCTAAAAAGGTTAAGACAATAAATAGAACTGGTACAACAGAAGATCATTTTACAGCTAACCTCAAATATGGGGTTTATAAATATGAATATAATGGAAAAAAATACAAGCTTAGAACCAATTCACATAGGGAACCTCCAATGGAAGTTAAAGTTTATTTTAGAACAAAGCCTTCAAGAGCTAAGCTTCGTGATGAATTTGGGGCTCTAGAGAATATGTTTTGGTATATTTATTTTGTAATAATAATAATTTTTATAATATTTGGAATTGGCAAGTAAATTAAATTAATATATAGTAAAAACGACTTTTGTAAGTCGTTTTGTTATCGTTATAAAAATGGTGCGATAGTTAAGATAGTCTGAAACCATCACAACAAATAAATAAACAATTTAATTCTATAAACATTATAGCACAATTTTAATTAATTGTTTATGCATTTTGCATTTCTGTTATAGTTTTTTCTTTTATATGATATTCAATATTTCTTTCTTCACAAA
>CACXFI010000110.1 GCA_902766875.1 uncultured Erysipelotrichaceae bacterium
ATCTAACAGATCCAAAGAAGAGTAATTCTCTAAATGAATTTCATAAAAGAATAAGGAATAATTATATAGATGACTAATAGTCCTAAAATTATATTTAATTCTGTTTTTACTTTATCACTAAATAATCCAGATAATAAGTATAAGAATAGTAATAGAAGTATTAAAAGAATAAAAAAGATGTTTGATTACTATACCAATGAAGAAAAAAGGGTTATGTCAATGTTTGATTATTATACTGGTGAACTAACTAAAGATAAAAATATGAATTTAGTTTTAGAAAATGGTAAATTCGCTACTAAAGAAGAAGTTGAAAAAAGAAAACTTTTAGCAGTTAAATATTTAGAAAATTCTAATCTATGGCAGGGAGTCCTATCTTTTAATAATGATTATTTATGTAGAAATATTGATGTTCATAAATTAGAGCAAGAACTTGTTACTAATATATTACCTAAGTTTTTTAAAAGATGTGGGTTTAAAGATCCTAAAAAAATGTTTTATCAATTAGCACTTCATACTGATACAGATAATTTACATTTTCATTTTTCTTTTATGGAAAAAGAACCAAATTATGAATATACAAAAAATAAAGTTGGTTATCGTAGAACTGGAGAACTATCTCAAAGTGAAATTGATTTTTTAAAAGCACAAGTAATTCATACAATAGAAAAAGAGAAAATATATACCCCTTTACTTATAGAAACTAATAAAGAAATTGAAGAATTAAAAAAGTATTTTAATCCTAAAGAAAAAAATTTTATATTATATGATAAAAAGGATTTAATACTTGAAGAAAAAATATTAAGACTAGGTCAGTTACTTTATAATGATAGAATAGATAAAGATACTAAAATAAAATATGGCTCAATTAAAAATAAAGAAATAAAATCTCTTACTAAGGATATAAAAAATTATATTTTTTCTAAATCAAATAATAATTTCAAATTAGAATATGATAATTTTAAAGAATCACTAAATAATATTAATAATTATTTCTATAAGATTAATGAAGATAATAATATTAAAAATATTAAAACAAATACAACTTTAATTGATAATAAAAATAAGTATGTAGATAATTATATTTATAATGCTATTGTAAATTATGCAGATTATAATTATAAAAAAGAATCTAAGAATATACCAATAATTAAAGAAAATGATATTATTCAAGAAATAGTATTAAAACATTATCTTAATAATAAAAAACAGACTAGAAAAGATATATTAAGAAATTATTTATCAAATAATAATTCAAAACAAAAATTTAGAAATAAATATGAAATAGAGAATGCAATAAAGAATATTAATAATGAAATAGAAGAAGCACAAAAAGAGTTTAGCAAATTATTTATTGCAAATGAATATGAAAAATAGTAGGATTATGATATAATATGTTTATAAGTTGTAAAAAGATATTAAAAAAATAGGTGATATAAGTGAAAATGTTTAACATAATTAAAAAAAATAGAAATATAATTGGGTTAACTGGTGCATGTATTGTAAATAATATTTTATATATGTTTTTAAATACATTTATGGTTGCTTATTTTATAACTCTTACTAATTATAATTATAGTAAAATTTCAATATATTATGTTCTTTCATTTGTAGGAATTTTACTTACATTTTTAATATTAGGTAAGACTGTTAAAAATAAAAGTCAAGTGCTTATTTTTAGGTGTGGTATAGTTTTGTATTTTATATATATATTAACAGTTGCCTTATTAAGAGAAAAAATTACAACATACTATGCATTTTTAGGATTTTTCTATGGTATTGTTCAGGGGTTATTTTGGCTTGCATGTCATGTATTAATTAATGAATATACAAATAAAATAGAAAATAAATTTATCTCAATAAAGTCAATGATTAGTAAAACGGTAAAAATAATATTTCCAATTATATTTGGTATTTCTATAGAAGCTTCATCATTTCCTTATATTGCTAAAATAATATTAGTTTTATCAGTTATTCAATTTTCTTTTTCATTATTAGTGCAAGACGAAGATATGATTAGTGAGAAAAAATATGCTTTAAAAGAATATATAAGATATATAAAAAACAATGAAAAGTTTAAAATTGCATATAAAATCAATATATATGATGGAATAGTATGTTATTTACTAGAAACATTGATAACTATTTTAATTGTTATGACATTTAAAACATCTTTTAATCTTGGAATACTTACTACTATTTTTTCATGTTTATCTATTTTATCAGTATATATATTTCAATTGAAATTTAAAAGTAATAAGAAAGTATTACTAGTATGTTGTGCCATAATGGTAATAAGTGTTATTGCATTATTGTTTAAAATTAATAGAATAACTGTAATAATATATAATTTATGTGCTAGTTTATTTTTAGTCATTTTATCAAATACTGCAGAAACTAAAAATTATTTAATTGTAAATGAAGACCAAAAAGTAATAGATGAATATTTGGTAGAACATCAAGTTTTAGCACAAACATATTTAAATGTTTCTAGAATTATATCATATATACTTTTATTTATAGCAAGTTTATTTAATAATATATTATTCTTTAAAATAATGATGATATTTGCAACAATGGGTATTGTTGGATATTCGAAAGCTATGATGTGTTTGGATACTAGTGAAAATAATAATTTATAAGATAGTATTTTAATAAGGAGATTAAAATGAAAATTGGAATTGATATAGATAATGTTTTATCAAATTTTAATGAAGTATTATTAAATGATTATTTAGAACATGATAGAACATTAAATAATGCAGGAATTGTACAAAAAGATAATAAAGAAAAATCATTATTTAATACTAATCCAGAACTTAAAAAAATCTGGAATTATGAAAAAAATAACGGCTTGAATCCAAATGTATTTTCTAAAGGAAGTAAATTAGATGTTTGGTGTAAATGTGAGAAAGGACATGAATGGGAATTGACGATATCTAATAGAACTTCATTAAAAAGAGAATGTCCGATATGTGGTAGAATAAAAATGTGGGATACAATAAGAAAAAATATTGAAAAAAAGAATGTGTAGTTATTGCATATTCTTTTTTTGTTATTTAATATTAAAATAAATATAAAGGAGTGATAGATTTGAAAAAAGCAATCGGAAAATATAAAAATAATAATCTTTATTTAACAATAGATAGTTATCAAAATAATAATAGGATTTATCTTGGTATTGAAACCAAAGATGGTTTATATGCAGATATTACTATTAATTTAACAAATATGTTATTACCTGATAATTATATTTTTGTTAATAATGATATATTAAGTGATTTAAGAAAATTATTAGAAAAAAATGGTATCATTGGTAAAACTATAGAAACTTACCAGTATAATATGGGAAGGTATGATATGGTTAAAATTAATTTTGATTTATTAAAAGGATATGATAAAGAAGGATTTAATTTATATGAAAAAGATAAATCGTATGATATAGAACTTTAAGGAGTTTTTATGAAGGGAGGAAAAATTATATTAATAATAGGAAAAATATTAAAAGAAGAAAGATTAAAAAGAAATTTAACAATAGAACAACTATCAAAAATGACTAATATTTCTAAGAGTGAGATAAGTAGGATAGAAAATGGTAAAGTAAGAAAGCCAAAGGGGATTTTATTATATAGATTATGTAATGCTTTAAATTTAGATTATGATAAAGTAATTAGAGAAAGGTGGGAAATACTTCCCACTTTTTTATATGGAAGGAAAAAACATGTCAATAGAAACAAATAAAATATATAATGAGGATTGTCTTATAGGGCTTAAGAATATACCAGATAATACTATTGATTTAGTTGTAATAGATCCACCATATGATATTTGTACTAAAGGTGGTAAAAAAGGTTCTGGTAGGCTATGTAATGATTTAACTAAGTTAGAAAATGAATTAAAAGAAAGTAATTTAGTAAATGGTTATGATTTATCTATCTTAGATGAACTTATTAGAGTTATGAAAGAAATAAATATTTATATCTGGTGTAATGGAAGGCAAATACCTACATATATGAAATATTTTGTTGAAAGACTTGGCTGTAAATTAGAAATAATAATATGGGGAAAAACAAATCCTATGCCATTATATAGTAATAAATATTTAGGTGATAAAGAGTATTGTTTGTATTTTAGAAATGGAGGATATTGTAAACCTAATTCTTATGAAGATGCTAAAACAATATATTTATCTACTTTAAATGTAAAAGATAAAAATAAGTATGGTCATCCTACGATAAAACCACTTCCTTTAATTAGAAAATTAATAAGAAATAGTTCTAAAGAAAATGATATAGTTTTAGATTGTTTTATTGGTAGTGGTACAACAGCGGTTGCTAGTATTTTAGAAAATAGAAAATTTATAGGATTTGAAATAAATAAAAAGTATTATGATATTGCTTTAAAAAGAATAGCAGAAACTAATAAGGAGGTTAATATAAATGAATAAATATGATGAAATAAAAGAAAAGCATCAGAAGATAGTAAATGATTTTCCAATGAAATTTGCTTTTTCTGATGAACAATTTAATCAAGGTATGAAAGAATTAGGATTAGATCCTAAGGATACAGATAAGGTTGTATCAATTGGTGGAGGAGGATTTATTAGAAAAAGTGATGTTAGGAAATTTGGAGACATGTGGGATACTCTTAGAAAAGAACATAATGATTTAATTAAAGCAGACAAAACAGGTGAAGGTTACATTAAAGATATGTTTGTAAGTGAACTTGAAAATCATGAGTATGGTTATACTTATGAGTTAGATGATACTTTAGAGGCTTTAGAATTAACTAAAGAACAAATTGCTAATAGTCCTACTTTAAGTCATGGACTTGAACTTGCAAGAAAAGAAGTTTTACAAAAAGAAAGTGAGTTGAATTATGAATATTGATAATATTGATATGAAATATAATGATTTGCAAACTATTTTGCATTCATCAAAAGAATTTAGTTTTCAAGATGGTACTATCTTAAAATTAAGGCAATACTATGGTAATAAAGAAGTTTATTTAGATTTATCTAAATTAGACTTAGATATGTTTGAAAAAATATATTATGATCCTGAAAAGGAATTAGATTCTGGGGAGGATTATGAATTATAGCAAAAAATTAATGAGGGATGGGTTATGAATCTGTCCCTTTTAATTTTGCTATTATTTACTATTGTTTTTATTATTTGTTTTATATATATAGAACCAGTCATATCTAAACATAAAGTAAAAAATAATAATGAATATGGATCAGCAAGATTTTCTACTGAAGAAGAAATAAATAAGAATTTTACTAAAGAAAAAATATCTAATATAAATGAAGTTGGATTTCCAGTATATTATGATAAAAATGTATCTCATGTCTGGTTTGATAAAGAGACTCCTCATTATGTTTATTTAGGATCAAGTGGATCTGGTAAAAGTGTTACTTGTGTTATTAATATGGTAACTTTTATAGCTAATGCTAAAAAATCAAGAAGTATTTTTGTAACAGATCCAAAAGGGGAGATATATAGTACTACTTCTAAAATGCTACATGATAAAGGATATAAAGTTTTAACAATAGATTTTAGGCATCCAGAATTATCTAATCATATAAATATATTAGAACCTATTATATGTGAATATGAAAACTATATTAAATATGAAAAATTATCTAATGAAGCAGATGATAATAATTTAAAGTTAGAATATCAAAATAAGTCTATATCTAGTTATGCAGAAACAAATAGATTAATTACATCTCTAGCCTCAATGATTACTTATGATAAGTCGCAAGGTAAAGATCCTTTTTGGAATAATAGTGCTAAAAACTTACTAGAGGGATTAATAGGTTTCTTTTTAGAAGAATATAAAGATAATAAAATTAAAAGAGAACAAATTACTATGACTTCTATTCGTAAGTTTCAAAACTCTAC